>JBGOTK010000061.1:0-5684 GCA_041476445.1 Minisyncoccia bacterium
GGCCCGAACCAAGGCGGCAACCATTCGGTAATTGTTCACAGGCTGATGTCGTGCTTTTTGTAATACACACGCTGCCCGAAGGACAACTAGTTGCGGTGCAGGACTGTGTGGGATTGCCTCCTCCGCCACCCCCGCCAGCACCTCCACCACCGGATCCTGCTTGTGGGTTTAGCTGGTCAAGTTGAAAGTCCCGAAGATTTACCAAAGCAGGGTTAATCGTTTTGAGAATGAGATAGGCGGAAAGAAGTAGTAAAATACCTAAAATAACTTGAGTAATGCCCTCCCGCGCGTCGGATATTTTGCTTTGGTTTCCGCCCGAAGTAGCATAGCGCACTCCGTAATACACAATGGCAATAAATGCTATGAAACCCACTATCGCTACTGCGCCGATATAGAGCTGTTGAATATAGGAAGCAAAGGAAAAATCTTTGGCACTAGTCTTGGCACTGATGTTAGTTCCCGGGACAGACTCAATGATTCTATATTCGGCACCGTAGGCCTCGCCAAATGCAACAAAGAGCGTCAGGCCAATGAGACAAGCTAACAAAAATGTTTTAGTGTGCCTTTTCATTATTGGAAAGTGTACGTTACTACTCGAGAAGCCTGCTCGATGGCTTTTTGGGGATTCTGCGCTTGAGCCTCTATGCGAACACTCCCCATAGTATTCGGGTCGCTGGGCAGAGAAACGGTAAGGATATCCTTTTCTCCCGTTTCAGTTGCGGGTGAACCGTTAACCTGCCAACTAAAAGCCAATTGGGGAATATCCGTGACATTAAAGAAATAAGGCAGGGCTTGAAATTTAAACTCTCTTGGTTTCCCCGTTACTGGTGGGAAATAAAGCGAGCGGATGATAAGCTCAGGCGCAGAAACTAAAACGGAAAAGTCATGGCTGAGCATAATGCCGTATGAGTTCTCTGCTGCTATGTGTACATCTATGTTCTGTCCTCGGAAAGCGGTAGGCGTAAAGGAGGTTATTTTCTTATTTTTGCCCTGTCCCACCACTCTGCCATCGACGGTCCACGTCACATCATAGTCTGAGAGGTCCATGAAGGCGCCGTTTCGGAGAATCTCAAACGAGGCATCAAGAACAGTTTTCTCAGTGGGTAGTGTCTTGCCAGCATACCCATTCGGAACAAAGCTGTGTGCTTTCCAGGAGACAATAAACACCTGACTCGTTTGTGCGTGCGCCGAAAGGGTAAAAAGTGTCACGCATGTCAGTGTACAAATGAACATGCTCTTCAAAAATATGGCGGAGTAAAAATATTTCATGCTGCAAGGGGCAGAGACTCTCCGTTGTCAGAGCTGTCCCCCCCGTACCTTTCTTTGTTTGATGCGGGGCGGGGATTTGTACGTGCACGCAATGAACTAACGCTCGGTTGCAGTCTTGGTTGTCTTGGTGATAAGGCGGGTTCTTGTGTCCATTTTCCCCATCGTCCCTGTGGAGGTATCGCTTCTTGTGCAGATTTGCCAGCAGCCATGCTCTTGATTTTAATGGCCACATTCGCCACTTTCTGAGCCTTTGGATGATGATCAACCCATATGGTCATAATCCACGAGATACTGCGGCTAGGCAGCCAACCGGCATAGGGCAGGAGTTCGATGCCGTTGCCGATCAGTGAGTAGGTATTCTTAACCCCTTTTATCATGAGATATAACTGCATAGGCGAGTAAAGTATATCCAATATAAAGAAGTCATCGAGAAAGAAGAAGGTGACTAGGAGGAACTCAACCACGTCAAATATTAGGGTAATAATACTTCCAATAATAACTTCTGGCAGAGAAATTTTAGCCTCGGCCCCCCTGTTTTGCTCCTGTGCCTCTCCATCTTCCATATTATAATAATACTCTATTGAAGCTCTCGCTTCATCTTTAAGAGTTCTTCCGGATCGGTAGTAATAATTTTATTCTCAAAAAATGAAGGTATGATCTGAATCGCCACGTGTTTAAGGCCGGCAAAGAAGATGCCCGAGCCCACCTCGGCCTCCAGGAGGAGGTTTTTCTCAATTTCCGTAAGGCTGAAGGTCTTGGCTACCACTTCAATGGCAGCAGGCGCCTGCCTCAAAAGCAGCTGGAGCGATGAGTTGGTAACAATTGGCTTGCCGTAAGGCGAGGCCAAAAAGTCTTCAATATCTTGCGTGATGGTTGAGATGCCGAGATAGTATTTTCGGGCGCGCTTTACGAGACCAAAGAGGAAGACCGCGCCATCTTCGTGCCGCATTAAGACCCAGGCTTCGTCGATAATCATGATGCGCTTCTTAAGTTTCGAACGGATAAGGTTCCAGATAAAGTTCAGGATGATGTACATGGCGACCGGGCGCAACTCTTCTTCCAGGTCGCGCATCGAAAAAATAATGAGCCGGTTTTTAAGATCGACGTTTGAGGGTTTATTTACGAAGCCTGCGTAACTGCCGTCGGTATATTTATAGAGCCGCTGGGCGATCTCGCGCCCGCCTTTCATATTCTCAAGCACTGTTTTAAGGTCGGTGAGCAGCGGCGAGTCGATCTTTGAAAAGTCGCGGTCGGCCGAAATGCCGCGCGAGGCGTAGGTTTCCGTGATGGCTTGGTCAAGTAGTGCGTCTTCTTCGGGCGTTACCTTACCGAGCATGAGTTTTAGCAGCCCTGTAAGATTCAAGATGTGCGAGCGGAGCACTTCGGCGGGATCCTCGTCTTCCGGCACGGGCGGGATGTCGAATGGATTCACCCGATGTTCGGAGTTGAGCCCCAGACGGAACATGCTGCCTCCTACCGCGCGGCCGAGCGCCTCGTATTCGTTTTCTGGATCGACGATGATGACATCGATGCCCATCATAAGGCTGCGGATAACTTCAAGCTTCGTGGCATATGACTTGCCGCCGCCGGATTTCGCGAATACTACCATGTTGGCGTTCTCAAGAGAAAATCGGTCGAAGATAACCAGCGTGCTGTTATGCCGGTTGATGCCGTACATGATGCCTTTATCGCTCGTGAGATCGGCCGAAATAAAGGGAAAGAAACTTGAAAGCGGCCCAGAGTTCATGGGCGTGGTTACATCGAGCCGGTCGAGTCCCATGGGCATGCTCGAAGCCAGCCCCTCAAGTTCCTGGAAGATGGCGGGTTTCACGTAGACAAGCTTGTTTTCAAGTATCGAAACTATTTTTCCTTCGAGCTTGGTGAGTTCGTCGAGCGTGCTGCCATAGAGCGTGATGTACACTCCTACATTAAAAAGTTTTTCACGCGCCTGTTGGAGCGAGTCACGCAGTGAGTCGACATCGTTGAAGGCGGTCTCAAGAAGCGGATCGCGCACCATGCCCTTCTCTTCTTTTTCGATTATTTGCGCTTCAAGCTGGGCGGCTTTCTTGCGCAGATTTTTGAGGGCGATAGCCGTATCGACGGGATGGACGAAAACTGAAATATCAAGCAGGTTGGCGAGATTGATAATAGGGTTCAGCCAGCCAGTCGATAAATAACGCGGGTAGGTGAAAATAAAGAGCGTCTTTAAAAACTTGTCCCCTACTTTGGCGTAGTTGGGGCCGATCTCCGCGGCCGAGGGGGCTATCAGATTTTTCAATTCCTCGGGTTTGTTGGTCATTGCGGTGCATTCTCCTGGTTTTCTTCTCGGCCAAGCTTTATGTCCTGCCGTTCGATCGACTCAGGATTATAGAGATTATAAAAAAGTTCGACCAGCTCCTCTTTGTTGAGTGGCACGGCCCTGAGGCCAATCGTACGCAGGCCGCTTACCACGTGATCCACCCGCTGGTTCAACTGGAACAAGTTTTTCTCGATTTCCCCGCTTTCTTCGCGAGTTTTTTCCTCGGCTTGTTTTTCGGCAGATGGTTTCTTTTTGCCTGGCATGAAGGAGGGTAGAAAGCCGCGGATTGTCTTTCCCGTAGATATACTCACGGTATCGTACGGTACGACGACAAAGAAGTTTTTTGACATAATATCATTCTCCGCGACAAAAGAGCGGATAAACTCCCGGTACTCCGATACTTCATTGCGGAGCAGCTCGTCGCTTTCCTCGCTCTCGCGCGCCTCAAGCAGCTTCAGGTATCGTTCGATATTCAGTTTGCGGGAGTGAACTATGAATTGGAGCGAGAAATCAAGACTATTTAGGAAATTCTGATATTCAAGGTAAATAAGGTTTTGTTCCTCTTCGGATTTGAGCTCTACGTTAATGCCTGAGACGAGCAGCACCTTTCTAAGGCCTCCGGTGCGGAGCACCACCAGGTCTTCTTGAATCTCTTTTATTTCTACAAATTGCTGGGTAGGAGCTGATTCAGTATTGGCCATAGGGATAGGGGTTAGGGTATAGGGATTAGGGTACAATGAATTGAGAAAGTGACTGATTCGTATCTATTCGAAGTATTCGCGCGAGATTCGTAGATTAGTATTACGCTCATCGCTGTTTGCATCTATTAATGATACCTCACTTGTAATCAATACGTCGCGCTTCCTCGAGCTCGCCGGTGTAGCGCCTGAGTACTTCGTGACGGTCGCGACGCAGAAAATTTTTCGGATTCAAGTTTTTTTCGCGTTTGGGCAGGGTGTTGCGCGATGTGGTTATGCGTTCGGCCAGGTCTTGTATGCTTCCCTGCGTGCCGAGCCGCGACCTAATTTTGCTGATAATATCGAATGGCGAAGTTTGTACAGGTTCGCTAACTTTAGGTTTAACGTTACTTCTGTGGGGTATTGGGGTGAACACCACAGGGACCGGTGGCTTCGGTACGGGTTCTACTTTAATGGTCGGTTCCTTTTCGTGGGCTGATTCTTTTCTTATTTCTTGAGGGGCCGCAGGTTCTAATTCTTCCTGCCTAAAGAATTGCGGCGGGGCGGGCTCTTGAGGCCTTACTTCTTGTTTTGGCGCTTCAGGTAGTTGATGTTGAATTTCCGGCGCTGCTTGCGGAGGGGGTACTATTTTTTCTGCCTCACGCGCGTGCGGCATCTCGGGCAAATGTTTGGCGTAGGGATACTCCTCTATTTTTTTCATAGGCGCAAGTTCGTGAACAGATTCTTCTTTTTGTTCTTCCGGAGACTCTGCTAAAAAAGCTGGCCGGCGCTTGGCAAATACAAAAGGGGCAACCTCTTCTGTGGCGCTCATCTTGGTCGCTAGTTTTGGCGCCTGAGGCGCTTCAGCCTTTTCGGCCTTCCACAGATAAAAACGGGGATTCCAAAAATAATTAAATGCCGAAACCGCGATGGTGGGCAGGCCCCGGCCGTTTATTTTGACAAAAGCAATGGCCACCACAATCGAGCCGATGATCAGAGTAAGAAAAATCCAGGTGTAGAGCCCAACAAGAAAGAAGAGTAGGAAGCTCACGCCCGCTCCGCCTGAAATGATAAAAAACTGCTTTAGGGTTATAAGCCCGGCAATAATTTTATCTTCTGATTCGATGAATTGTGGGACTTGGTATTGCATAATTTTCGCAAAGCGAAAATAAGGGTATAGGGTTTAGGGTTTAGCCAATAGGGCTTTATCAAGCATAATAAGCATTTTTAAAACTTCGGTAAGCAATGACTCTGCATTTTCAATGTCCGAAACTTTTCCAGTGATAACTTCTTTGATATGAAGAGCTGAGTTTCGAGTTCTGTGGCGGAACCAAGGGCAATTCTTACGAACTGAGAATATTCTTTTCTGTGTCTTCTCGAATATCCTTCGGCAATATTAGAAGGTATGGCAATGGCCGCTCTACGCATCTGACTTACCA
>JBGOTK010000062.1:0-5662 GCA_041476445.1 Minisyncoccia bacterium
ACACTGCGGACAAAATACATTCTTTCCGAATACGATCCTTCGCAGGAACTTTCTAATCTGCTTCTCTGACGGAACCTGGTTGAGTTGGTACATATGCTTCCATTCTAGAAGCTTGTGCCAACTGGCTTAGAGTACCCACCGAGGCTATATTTGACTATTTTGTAGTATGGTTGTATAATATAATTAGAACCTAAAGAACCGTCTGTAGCTTCCAAAAGCACTGAAATTATCAGTATTTCTGGAAGTTACAGACTGAAAGGAGAAGTAAAATGAAAATCGTGATGTGGGCACTGGGAGCTTTCGTTGTGAGCTGGATTTTCCACCCGCCTCTGTTTCGGAAGAAGTCCTGGTTCGATGGCTTCTGGGGTGGTCTGTTCACTGCTATCATCGTGCTGATCGCTGGTCTCGTACTCAATCTCATTGGTCTCGTATTCAATCTATAACGTTCGAACAACGGGAGGAGGTTAAAATGCCGGGAAGTTTGCCTCCGGATGCAGCGGATACATCAGCGAGTTGGGTTTTCATGGTGCTGGTATTGATCGTCTCCGTGGGACTCGTTCTCTGCATCGCCTCTTCGCCACCACTGCGGTACGGCAACGTGTGTGGCGGCATGGGCCACGGCCCCGTCGTCTGCAAGTACATCCCGCCGCCGCCCATCCCGTAGTAAACCGCTATGTGCCACTCGCTAGGCACGAAGAACCGAACCCCTTCAGCAAGGGTTCTTTGTTTTTTATAAAAACTGGTTTGTCATATATAATTGAGGCAATCATGAAACAGTATCTAGATCTGCTCCGAGACATCCGCGATAACGGTACAAGGAAGGCTGATCGAACCGGTACCGGTACGGTTTCCGTTTTTGGGCGCCAGATACGTTTTGATTTGGAGAAAGGCTTTCCAGCAGTGACCACAAAAAAGCTCGCCATGAAAGCGGTCGTATATGAACTTTTGTGGCTTCTTCGGGGTGATACTAATATTCAATATCTTGCCCAGCACGATGTGAAAATATGGAATGAGTGGGCTTATCAGATTTACCTAGAGAAGAACAATCTTCTTATCGAGTATCCTCGCTACTCTGAAAAGTGGAAAGCGAAGCTCGCTGAATTCGTTGAGCAGGTAAAGAGTGATAACGCTTTTGCCAAAGAATGGGGAGAGCTTGGTCCTATCTATGGCAAACAATGGCGCAGATGGCAGGCACCTGATGGCACGGAGATTGATCAAATCCAGAATGTTATTGAGCTCATTAAAAATGATCCAACTTCGCGCCGTATTATTGTAAGCGGCTGGAATGTTGGTGAAATTCAGGAGCTCATTAAGAATCATCATCACGCGCCGCCTTCATGCCATACGCTTTTTCAGTTTATTGTTGTAGACGGCAGACTTTCCTGCCAGCTCTATCAAAGAAGCGGCGATTTTTTCCTGGGTGTTCCCTTCAATATCGCCTCGTATTCACTTCTTACTATGATGATGGCGCAGGTTACCGGCCTCAAACTTGGCGAGTTCATACATACCTTTGGTGACGCACATATTTATTTGAACCATCTCGAGCAGGTAGAGCTTCAGCTAGCACGCGAACCTAAGTCATTACCGCACATGAAACTGAATCCAGATATAAAATCAATTTTCGATTTTAAATTTGAAGATTTTACGCTTGAAAATTACGATCCCTATCCGGCGATTGCCGCGCCGATTGCCGTGTGACTCCGCTTATGATTTCGCTCATTGCTGCTATCGGGAAAGGTAATAATGTACTTGGAAAAGAAGGGAAACTACCCTGGCATCTTCCTGCTGATTCGCAATATTTTAAAGACGTGACTATGGGGCATCCAATACTCATGGGACGAAAAACATGGGAATCAATTGGCAGCAAACCTTTGCCCGGCCGCCTCAACGTCGTTATCACAAGAAATCCTGATTTTAAGGTAGAGGGCGGTGAGGTGTTCCATTCGCTCGAGGAGGTGCTTTCTCGCTTCCGTCAGGAAGACGTTTTTGTCGTGGGAGGTGGAGAGCTGTATCGTGAGGCACTACCCTTTGCGGATAGGCTCTATCTTACCGAGGTAGAAGGGCAGTTCGAAGGAGATGCTTTTTTCCCAGAATTTAAAAAAGAAGAGTGGACCGAGACTGTTCGAGAGGTACACACTTCAGATGAAAAGAATCCATATCCATACATTTTCACGGTACTTGAGAGGAAAAAATAAGCCTTGCTTCACTTTTTGTTGGGATGCGCTATAATGTCTTTGCTATGAGTCCAACATTCATTCTCTTAATTATCATCGCAGTGGTCGCCTTTTGGTTTGTCGCTGTCTATAACCGTTTAGTAACCCTTAGAACGCGCAGTAAGGAGGCGCTTTCGGACATCGATGTTCAGCAAAAACGCCGGTTTGACCTTATTCCGAACCTGGTGGAGGCCGTAAAGGGCTATGCCAAGCACGAACAGTCGGTATTCGATAACGTGACGAAGGCCCGTTCGGCGGCTATGGGAGCGCAGAGCCTGGACGAAAAAGCTAAGGCGGACAATATGCTGACCGGCACGCTAAAGTCCCTTTTTGCTGTAGCCGAGGCTTACCCGGACCTTAAGGCGAACCAAAACTTTCTCGAACTCCAACGCGAACTTTCTGATACGGAAAACAAGATCCAGGCGTCGCGTCGGTTCTATAACGGCAATGTGCGAGACCTCAATATCGCAATAGACCGCTTCCCGACTAATCTCATCGCTGGCATGTTTGGTTTTGCCAAGATGGAATTCTATGGCTTGGATGCTACTCCAGAGCAGCGCGAACCAGTTCAAGTCAAATTTTAGGACTAGGATGGATACGTTTAGAAAAATAGCTGTCGCTTCACTAACATTGCTCGCACTCGCGGGCAATGTTTTTGCGCATGGAGAAACCGAAACAAGCGATGAGCGTTCCTATGAATACTCGCGCATTGCATTTGAGTTTGTGGTTAATAAAGACACAACCATAAACGTTCGTGAGTATCAACGCTACGACTTTAACGGCGAGTACCATCAGGCAGTGCGCTATATTCCCCTTGATCGGGTAGGCGCGATTACCGATATCTCCGTTATTGATGCGGCAACTGGCGTACCGCTCACGTATAGCTCCAAACGGCTCGAAAAAGCTGATCCGAGAAACTGGGATATGTACACGACCTATCGCGAAAATGGTAATCAATATATCGAGTGGTATTACGGCGGGGTAGGAGAAGAGCATGAATGGGAGCTGCGTTACACCTTGCACGGCGCATTAGCGTTTTACGGCGATCACGACGAGCTCTACTGGGATCTTTTCAATGGCTTTGACGTGCCGGTGCGCGAAGTTGAGGCGAAAGTAACACTTCCTGAAAATTCATATGACACGAGTACCTACCAGACGCAGCTCTATACAAAACCAGGGGTAGCCGCCTCAAACTCGTATATTTCAGACGATAAAAAATTTGTTTTTAGCGTGAAAGAGATAAGCCCCGGCGATCCAGTAACCATCGCCCCGGGCTGGCCGAAGGGGATAGTGGATCAGAGCGCCTATTGGCGAGATTTCTTAAGCCTTTACTGGGGCTACCTTGTTTCAGTTCTTATATTTGTGGGTACTGTTTTGTATCTCATTTGGTATTGGTACAAAACAGAAATCAACTACCCAGGTAAACGGACTATCGTCGCCGAATACGAACCGCCGAAGAAATTGAAGCCGGCGATGATGGATATAATTGTGCACGAGCGAGCTACTTCGAAAACTTGGCCGGCAACTGTGATTGACCTTGCGGTTAGAGGGCATCTTAGAATTGCAGAAGATCCTCACAAGATCCGATCTTTTCTCGGTAAAGCCTGGCCAGTTTTTCTTGGTCTAATAATTTGGATTTTCTTCCTTTCAATTTTCCAGTTCTCTTTATTGATTAACGTCATCTTTCTTGTGGTGATGGGTCTAAGTTCGGGTTGGTTTGTACGCTTAAAGCCAGCGAGTGAATACATACTTACAAAGGTTAACGGAAAGTCAGAAGATTCCCTTAATGCGTTTGAAAAGGAATTTCTCAGAATTGTATTTGAAGATAGCGATACATTTTCAACACGCAATATGAAAAAGGTGAGCAACCAATCAAATGCGCGTGCTATGGCGAAAGACATGGAAGAACTGCGCAAAAATTTGCTCGAAGAAGTAGAGATGGATACAATAGCCTATCTTATTCCACCCAAAGATCGTCGTATGCTTGCTTTAGTGTGGGCGGTTATTGCTGGCTGGGCATTTAGCTATCTAATTTGGATACCGGGCATTTCTTATTCACAAGGAGCAGCAATTTTGCTCACCCTTCTCGCTTCATTATTTGTCATTGTACTTTTCCGCCGATATAACCCACGCCTTAATCCCGAAGGCAATCGTCTCCGCGAAGCTTGCCTGGGTTTTAAGCTCTATCTCGAAACTGCTGAAAAATATCGCATGCAAAACCTTACGCCAGAGTTGTTCGAGAAATTTCTGCCCTACGCCATGATTTTCGGCGTGGAGAAAAAATGGGCCAAGGCATTTGAGGCGGTAAATATAAAGCAACCCGGCTGGTACGCAGGCAGCGCAGTCTATGCGGCAGGAGTGAGCGGCAGCGGTTCGAATGCAGGAGCGCCCAATTTTTCAGCCACGGCATTTTCCGCCTCATTTAGCTCCAGCTTTTCTTCGGCTTTTTCATCTTCTACTGGTTCAGGTGGCGCCTCTGGTGGGGGCGGCGGCGCAGGCGGTGGCGGTGGAGGAGGCGGTGGCGGCGCGAGTTAGGTTAAGATGTGTTTCCTAAATTATGTTATTATAACGATCGTCCCAATAACATAAAAATAAGTTTTATAGCGTGTATTCGTAAGTGACACAAGCAGTCAAAGGAAGGTCTGCTGACAATTAAAACGGTAGAGAGTATACTTAAGCACGCTATGACGCTCTACTCACAAATAGGCGCAAATATAAGGCGAACCTGGATTTTGTTCATTATTTTCTTTGTCGTAGTGGTTGGACTGGGCTATGTTTTTTCACTCGCCTACGGCGATCCTAATTTCGTCGTCTTTGCTTTTCTTTTTAGCATCGTCTACTCGCTCATAAGCTATTTTGGTTCAGCCTCGATTGCGCTCACGCTGGCCCGTGCCCAGCCGCTCGAAAAACGCGATAATCCCGATCTCTATAATATCGTGGAGAATCTTTCGATTACCGCCGGGCTGCCGATGCCAAAAATATATGTAACGCCTGAGCGACAGATAAACGCCTTCGCCACCGGGCGCGACCCTCAGCATGCAGTCATAGCAGTAACCGCGGGCGCGCTTGAGCACCTGAATAAACCCGAACTTGAAGGCGTGCTGGCCCACGAGCTCTCGCATGTCGGCAACCGCGATATTTTGGTCTCGACGGTGGCAGCAATTCTCGCAGGCGTTATATCGCTTATTGCCGACATCTTTTTACGTTCGGTTTTTTGGGGTGGCTTTGGTGGGCGCAATAACAGAGATAATCAGGGCAGCCAGATCTTCTTTCTTTTGGCGATTGCGCTTTCCATTCTTGCGCCCATCGGGACGCTGCTTATCCAGTTTGCCATCTCGCGTCGCCGCGAAGCGCTCGCTGACGCCTCGGGCGTGCTGCTTACGCGTTATCCCGAGGGTCTTATTTCCGCGCTTCAGAAAATAGGTGAGGACAACACGCCGATGGCTTCG
>JBGOTK010000063.1:0-5491 GCA_041476445.1 Minisyncoccia bacterium
AAGGGAAAGTAGGGTATGCCAGCAATCAAAAATTTTTGTGCGGGGACAGAGAAGCGAAACGGTTTAGCCCCAACTTGTCCCGCCGAAACTTTAGTGAAGGCGGATGATACTCTTCCGCCGTAGGCGGATCCTCCTCCGGAGGAAAAGGGAAAGTAGGGTATGCTGGGATATCAAAGTGCAGTACAAATATAGAAACCCCGCAAGGGGTTTTTATAATTTAATATTGATGCGAGTCGGCATCCATGTTATTAAGTGTACAGCGTCAGAGAGAAGCATCAAAAGCTAGCAGTTTGGTTTGTCGGAGAAAGGAGGATGTGTATGTTACGCATACTCGCACAAGTGGCGCCGGTAGCGGAGAAGACAACGATTTTCGGACTGAGTCCGATTGCGGCAGCAGTCATAGGTACTGCACTGCTCGTCGTCGTGGTTCTCGCAATCGTGGCCTTGTCGACGATGCCGAAGAACAGCGATCTCGAGAATTGAGGGGTACCCGCCGGACCTAGAGACGAGAGAGCGCCCTACCTGGAGCTAGAGCCGATGCGCGTCATCGGCTCTATTCTTTGCCCCATGAGTCTGAGTCGTATAAAATGAATTTATGTTCGCGACCAAGCGATTTCTGAAGCAAATTATCTACGGTGTACTTTATCTGCTCTTTTGGGCAGCTGTGTTCTATGGCGTCTACCTCGCGTTCTTCCAGGTAGTGCCGACGTGCTTTGATAATAAACAAAACCAGAATGAAGAGGGTCTCGACTGTGGCGGAGTATGCGCTAAACTCTGCTCCGCGGGTTTCGAGCCGATTATTGTTTCCGCGGGGTGGACTTTCCCTATAGATGGTACGACGGTACTTATCTTGCTTCAGAATCCAAACCCGCGTTTCGGTGCGCCGCATCTCGCCTACACCTTTGATTTGAAGGGCGAGAGCGGCAATCTGCTCGGCGTGTATCAGGGAGAAACGTTTATCTATCCCGGAGAATCAGAAAAACGGATATTTTATAATATCCCCGGCATTTTGAATGCTGCGAGCGCCGAAGTGCACCTCGGTGAGCCAGAGTGGCAGGGGATAGAAAAATATTCAAGCCCCAATATCGAATTTAGCGGCGTGCAGTTTCTTTCGGAAAACAACAAAATCTTTGCTCGAGGCAATATTAAAAATAATGAAACGCTTCTCTATCCGCTCATCGAAGTAATCGCCTACTTTTATGACAAAACTGGTGAGTTAGTGAGTATTTCACACACGAACGTGCGGGACGTGAAAGCCTTTGAGGAACGCTTTTTTCAGGTGGAGCATCCGCTTCTGCCCCAGATCGATATTTCGAAAACTCAGGTTTTCTGGGACGCTAATAGACCCTAAAATAGGGTCTAGCCAATAGGGTTTAGGGTATAGTGAATTGCTGGGGTTTATATTATTCTCTATTGGCTAATCCCTGAACCCTATACCCTATTTGTATGCGCGTATTACGGAACATCTACTGGCCGCTCGTAGCGCCGGTTCTGGTGCTCACTATCGTGAGCCTCACGATACTCTCGAGTATTAACGGCAGGTTGTTTTGGGCGCAGGCGGCCTGGACCGTAATCGGCGCCGGTTTTTTTATGTTCTTCGCTTTTTTCGATTGGCGGCCTTATGTCACCTATAGATGGTTTATCGGCGGCATCTATGCGGCGCTCCTCAGTCTTTTGTTGCTTACCTATGCAATTGCTCCCTCAATCCGGGGCATTCGCGCCTGGATTGTGATCGGCTCCTTCCAGATACAAACGTCAGAATTCGCCAAAGTCGGGCTCATCCTGGTTTTTGCTTATTTTTTCGGCCGACATCACCTCACGATCGCGCGGCTTAAAACTATTCTCTATTCATTTCTGCTGCTTCTGCCGCCCCTGGGCTTTGTGCTCGTCCAGCCCGATCTTGGCTCGGCGCTCGTGCTTGGCGGGCTCTGGTTTTCGCTGCTTTTGCTCTCGGGCCTGAAGTTCCGGCACATTGCAGTCGCGGGTGTTGGTTTCGCAGTGCTTGCGATAATCGGCTGGACATTTCTCCTCGCACCCTACCAGAAAGAACGCATCATCGGCCTCTTTGATCCAAGCCATGATCCGCTGGGCGTGAATTACAGCGTAATTCAGTCGAAGATCGCGATCGGTTCCGGTGGGCTTTTGGGCAAAGGCTACGGACAGGGGACCCAAACTCAGCTCGGTTTTTTGCCTGAGGCCGCCAACGACTTTATCTTTGCGGCGCTTATCGAAGAATGGGGACTCCTAACCGGCATGCTGGTAATCAGCACTTTTATTTTTCTCATGTACGCCATCCTTAAAGTGGGCATTCTCGCCACGACGAATTTTGAAAAATACATTACCCTTGGCGCATCGACAATGATCGCTATCCACTTTATCATTAATATCGGCTCGACGGTGGGGCTTTTGCCGGTCATCGGCGTGCCACTCCCTTTTGTAAGCGCCGGCGGCTCAAACCTGTTAGCGAATATGTTTTTGATGGCCATTATCCATTCTATTGCGCTCAGAAATCGGTAGTCTATTCCATGGTGCCCCATCTGAACCGGCTGGCGTTAGTTTTTGTGCTCGTCGTTTTTAGTTGGTGTATCGTCTCGGGCGTTGCATTCTTTTTTCTGCTCTTGCCGGTAAACGCGGCACATGCCGATAGGGAAGATATCGTTGTCCATCGCGGCATGAGCTTTGAGCAAATCGCGATGATGCTCAAAGAAAAAAACCTTATCCGTTCCGTTTCTGCTTTTGAAGTGTACGCACTCCTCACCTTTAAGGCGCATCGACTCCAGTCCGGTGACTATACGTTTTCACAGGACATGTCGGTGCCACGCATTGTCGCACTGCTGGGAAATAATCTGGGGCATGAAGCCGAAGTGGTGATACCGGAGGGAGTGACGCTTCGCGATATCGACGGCATACTTGCCGCGCACGGCGTGATTCAGCCTGGGGCGCTCATTGCCTATGACGCAACCGGGCCGCGCTCGCTTGAGGGATTTCTTTTCCCCGACACCTATCGTTTTGCGGTCGATTCTTCGGTTGACGCTGTAGTGGCGAAATTCACCCAAACCTTCAACGAAAAAGGCCTGCCCGCCATTCAGAAAAGTGTACGCGGAGTCTACGAAAGTCTGACGCTCGCCTCGCTCATTGAGCGGGAAGTGCCCGACGGTGGCGATCGCGCCATCGTAGCCGGCGTTCTTATAAAACGGCTTGAGGCCGGCTGGCCGCTCCAAGTAGATGCCGCCTTTTGCTATGAGCAGATAGGGAAGTGCAGCCTCACCCCAGCAGACTTTAAAAGAAATTCACCCTATAATACGTATTTATATAAAGGATTGCCTCCTACCCCCATTGGGAATCCAGGGCAGTCCGCGCTTCGTGCTGCCGAAGCGCCTAAAGCAAGTCCCTACTGGTATTACCTAAGCGACCCCAAAACGGGTAAAACCATCTTTGCCGTGACGCTTGAGGAGCAGGTGGCCAACAAGCAGAAGTATTTGGAATGACGAAGGCTTGCAAGGGGATTTATCCCCATACTTGACGAGAAACCAGGTGTGTTATAAACTGAGCAACATCTAAAGCGTTTCCAGCGAAACCGAACCGATAGGTTTGTTTTGTTTGCGTTATATAGGGCTCTTTCGCTATATAGGGCGTGGTTCTCGTGCAGTGTCAATATTTTTTATTCACATAATTAATCATTAACCACATGCGTACCGTTTTACCGGTTAAGGTGTTTTCTCATCGCCCCGAGGCGTTGATCGCGCAGCCGAATCTGACCGAGATTCAGACCGACTCATATGAGTGGTTTCTTTCGAAGGGCCTCAAGGAATTATTTGAAGAGATATCGCCCATCAAGGACTATACGGGCAAAGAATATGAACTCTATTTTGACGAGTTTCATTTTGATGAACCGAAGTACAACGAAATTCAGGCGCTAGAGAAAGATCTTACATTTGAGGCGGCGTTGCGGGCAACGCTTCGGCTTGAGGATAAGAAAACCGGCAAGAGTAAAACCCAGGACGTCTACATCGGCGACTTTCCGCTCATGACCGAGCGGGGGACTTTTATCGTAAACGGTGTAGAACGCGTGGTAGTCTCGCAGCTTATTCGATCCTCGGGCGTCTACTTCAGTGTAACGCCGTTTCGCGGCCGAAAACTTTTCGGCGCCAAGGTCATTCCGAATCGCGGTGCCTGGCTTGAATTTGAAACGGATGCCGACGGCATGATTGGGGTTAAAATTGACCGCCGCCGCAAAGCGCCGGTTACCGACCTACTGCGCGTCTTCGCTTCAATTGAGGGTAAGGATCTTTCGGTGGACGATATAAAAGAGCTCTACGCGTCGGTAAACAAAGGCCCGTTCAACTACGTAGAGGCGACACTGAAAAAAGACGTCGCCAAAACCACTCAGGAGGCCTATCTTGAGATCTACAAACGCCTCCGGCCGGGCGATCTCGCAACGCCGGAGAACGCCAAATCACTTATTGATGCCATGTTTGAGCGGTTTGATCGCTACGACCTCTCTCAGGTCGGTCGCTTTAAGCTCAATCAACGCATTACTATTGAATCTGATTCGCGCATTCTGCGCTTTGAAGACATCTCCGGCATTGTCCGCGAGATTATGCGCTTGAACAATGACCAGGCAGCCGAGGCCGATGACATCGATCATCTTGGCAATCGGCGCGTGCGGCCGGTCGGCGAACTTTTGCAGAATAAAATGCGCGTTGGCTTCGCCCGCCTCCGCCGCGTAATCCAGGACAGGATGTCTACGATAGGCGAGGAGAATTTCACGCCTGGCTCGCTGGTGAATGCCCGGCCGCTCATTGCCATTGTCCGCGAATTTTTCGCCTCTTCCCAGCTCTCGCAGTTCATGGACCAAGTAAATCCGCTCTCTGAGATTGAACACAAACGCCGGCTCTCGGCGATGGGTCCGGGAGGGTTAAGTCGCGAGCGCGCCGGCTTTGAGGTACGCGACGTCCATCGCTCGCACTACGGCCGTATCTGTCCAATTCAGACGCCGGAAGGAGCGAACATCGGTCTCGTAAACCACCTGGCAAGTTTTGCCCGCCTAAATCCCTTGGGTTTTCTGGAGACTCCATACATGAAAGTGAAGAACGGCAAGCTCACTGGCGAGTCGGTATGGCTCAACGCACTCGAAGAAGAAAAATTTAAAATTGCCCACGGTGGTACGCATTTGGATGGCGACAAGATTGCCGAAGAAGTTGTAGAAGCTCGCATTAAAGGCGAGCCGGGCACGTGTCCACGGAACGAGGTTGATCTCATAGATGTCTCACCCCAGCAATTTGTAAGCGTAGCCACATCGCTTATTCCATTTTTGCGCCACGATGACGCGAACCGCGCCCTCATGGGCTCGAACATGCAACGGCAAGCAGTGGTCTCGATCAATCCGCAGGCGCCCTATGTCGGTACCGGCATTGAAGGCAAGGCGGCGCTCGACTCAGGCTATCTTGTCGTAGCGGAAGAAGACGGCGAAGTCATGTCTGTTGATGCG
>JBGOTK010000064.1:0-5452 GCA_041476445.1 Minisyncoccia bacterium
CCCTCAAAAACTCCAATACGAAGTTAGTGGTCCTCTTTGGACAAAACAAGAATAAAATCGGCAAGGCTATTCAGAAGTCCGGCGTACCGATGGTTTATAAAACTACGCTCGTTGATGCGCTAAAAATTGCACTCAGAGCAGCCGAGAAAATAAACAAAAAAACTGCGGTCATCTTCTCCCCCGGCTCAACCAGCTTTGACATGTTCAATAACTACAAAGAACGCGGTAAAAAGTTCAAAGAATTGGCGCGTTCCCTATAAAGCCACCTGGTCTGAAATTTATGTTATCTGAACGACCGTCCAGATAACATAAATTAAACCGCAATCATAGACATAGGCTTAGTACTTAAAAGGTTAGCGCACAAATTGCAATAAAAACGGAGCCGATGATTATTGTCATCGGCTCACCTCCTTGGTGGTTGGTTGAGAGGCAGAACAGCCCATACTTCCATCGGTACATTGCCGAAGATCAGCCACTTTGCCACAAAGACTACAGTGGCTTCGCGACCACAACGATTAGATCTGTAGATCGACCGAACGCCTCTTGTGAAGCGACCAGTTTTCACTATTCTATCCCCTTCTCGGCAATGACCGCAGTATGCAGTCATACCTGAGTAAGCTTGCAACTGTTTCATCTCTCACCTCTTTTCATGTGAGTTCCTATGAGGAACAGATCAGAGACTCACCGGCTCTGCGATCTCCTCCTGTCGAACCTGGAACAGACCCGTGATCTCGAACCGGTAATGCCAGAAACGGCTCTTGATCGGTTCGTTGGTTTCGCGTTGGATCTCAGCGACGATGACTTTGGCCTTCTCCTTGGCTGAATTGTTATCATCAGCATCGAAGATTTGGTGACCCGACCCACCGGCCTCTGCGCAAGTAGCTGTGTAGGTGACCTTAAACTTCATACTCACCCCCCTTTCCTGCTACCGCAAAAAATACACTACTTACAAAAATAAGTCTACCTAAAATTATTAGCGCGTCTGCGAAGTTCTTCTTTCATTCTTGCCACTTCTTCGAGCGCCATTTCTTCAAAGGGAATCTTCCGGGTATGTAACCAGCTAAACGCCTTGTCTACATCGTCGCCTTCAAGAAGCTGCGCAAACTCTTCGGCTTCTTTGTCCGCGAGTCGCTCGGCGACACGCGACATCAGGCGCAAACCAATGAGCTCAGAAATCGAAGCGAGGAGCTCTATTTTTTGCTCCTCAGGCAAGGATTCTAGCCCAAGCTCTTCGATGATGTTGCCCTTGAGTGCTTTTTGAATGAGCGAACGCTCCATAGTTTATTATTTAGCGGGCGCGACGGCGAGTATCTTTTCAGTTACAAAGTACTTTTCGTAGAATTCCGCTACCGTGAGCTTACCCGACTCTGCCCACTCCAGAGGGGATTTTCTAAGGAGTTCGTGCCTCTTACTTAGTATAGCGTCTCTGAATCTCAAACGCCTCATAATATCCCGATGATTGTCGAAGCGCACGCCTTCCGGCCAACCTCTCCTACTCCAAAAACCTCCCGTATTATCTAGATCGAGCACGCGCATAGGCGGAATAATTTTAGTGCCATGCGCAATGAGATCGTAGTCGCCTTCGGCGAGTCCGGATAATTTTTGAGCAAACGTAAAGCGGATGGCCTCGGAGCGCCGTAGTTCATCCATGGGCATTATCTCAAGGCGCGCCGTAAGTCCCATCGGGGCAGGGGTAGTTGGCGACTGCGCTACGGCATCTGCCGCCGCATCCGGTGATAAAGCCGTATGCTCGCTAAATATCGGACCGCGATATCCCTCAGGCATTGATGGCGGGGGCGGAGGTTCGACAATCTGTGTACCGCCTGGCGGCGCGCTCGATATCTCATGCACACCCATCGTATCATCGGGAGATATTGTTTGAGAGAGGGGGAGTGACTCGGTAAATGCCATGCCCCCCGGAATTACATCGGGAGACGCTGAACGCGAAGACTCTAGTATCTGGGTGGAGGGTTCATACGTTTCGGATTGCTCGAGTCCGTAGCGGACACCGCCGTCGCCCTGCCAGGCGCCATAGCCCTTATATTCATAGCGCGACCAATTAATTTTTTTCGTAAACGGCTCGAGACTTTTGTCGAGCGACTTTATGGACTCGGGTGTTTTAAATTTATCCTGCATCTCCCCCAGCGCCCTCTCCATGGCTTCGCGGTTAAAGGCCAAGTGATTACCAGGGTGCCACTCTCCGGTCATATTGTTCGGACCAAGTTCTTTTTCTGTTAACTCCCATAGCCGCCGTTCCAGCCATAGGCGCTGACCCTTCGAAAAATTTTCGCCGCCCGCGTCTGCCCGCTCGCCGATCATCTGCGCTATGGCTTTGCGCGCCTGATGAAGCGGCCCCTCGCCCGGTGCAAACTCATAGGCATAGGTGGGCCGTATTGCCTCGCGGGCTTTTAACACTGAACTAACTTGCTCTCTCAAAGCGTCTGGATTCACCCCCGCACCGCCTTCGGGTCCAACGAATGCCTCGGCCGCTGCGGTGGGTGCGCCGAAAAGACTCTTTAGCTTCGAAATAAACTCATGCGCTACTCCAGCTTGGCGTATTGCGTTAAATCCAAAAACGCCCGCCACGCCAGCGGCGATTGAGGCGCTTTGCCGGACATCTGCATTGCTCTGCTCGGTTTTTCTCGCCTGCCGGGCAATATTATGCATCTCGGCTACCACATCAATTCTCACACTCTCATCTAGGTACTGCCCAAGAGCGATCGCTACTGCCATCTGCTTTTCATAAACCGCCCTTACTTTTTGGTAGCTGGCCTCCAATCCCTCCCAGTTCCCTTTCATTTGGGCATGGGCGATAATCTCCTGCATTTTCTCCGCAACCTCTGTCGGCGTAAGCGTGTCGATTGAAATATCTTTTTTCTCAGTATTTTCAAAACCCTTTGTCTCAGCGACCTTATTGGTTGCTGCCTGCCGCTTGCGTTCGTAGGTATAGTAGGCAGCGCTGGCTCCAGCAAGAGCCTGCCGCGCGATAAGTGCGCCCGCGCCTACTGCGGGAACAAAAGCGAGTCCGCCCAAGATTCCGCTTATGCCAGCACGGAGGCTAAACATGCTGAGCGCCATTTTTTTTAAGCGCCCGCCTTCTCTGCCCCGGGCAAGATTTTTATCGGCAAACCATTTATACGCTTGCATGATGCGGCCATACGCATTCTTTCGAGGACCCTCGTAGACATTGAACCGCACCAAATCCATGTCATCATGCACTTTCTTCACAATATCGTCGGCCGCGACGGCCGCCCAAGCGTTTTCAAATCTTTGCTGCGCCTTGGTCAATTTTTCTCCGTAGGCAGGGTCGAGCGCCATTTCGCCGTATACGTCTTCCTCATGAAGCCTTTCGTACTCCTCTTGCGCCTGCGCCAACTCTTCCTGCGTATTTTTTTCTCTATCGCTCAAGCGCTCGTCCAAAGCGTATAACGCCTCGTGAGCAGTTTTAATGGCGCTTTGATCTCCTTCGGTTCGTTCATCAAACCTCTGCGCATTCAAAAGCTTGGTAAGCTCCTCACGCGCCTCTTCGCGCTCCCTGCGCAGCTGAACAATAGGGAACGAAGACTTGAGAGCTTCCCTTGACCCTCCTTTGCTCTCGACGTTGAGATCTACAGTACCTCGCAAGTCGATGGCTGGAGGCGGAACGGTTCCATGCTGCGTATTGTCCTGCGAAACGTCATGCACTCTGGGCAGAGCATCTTCTGCCAAAACATCCCCTGCGCCCCGGGCAATAGGTGCAAGTTCTGGGGCCGACGTATGCCGATACCGTTCCTGGCCATGCACGAAAATCTTGGCATCGGGTGTTGTCACACTATCTATTCGAGGCGTCGGCGCTGGCTCCGTATCCCCTTTGGGACGGATAATTTCTTGCATCGGCGCGATGCCTTTTTGAGTTAAACGCGCTTGGAGCGCATCTAATCTATCGGGCATTTCGCCCGCCCATTCCTTCTCCTGCGAGCTAGTCGTTCCTTCCATAGCAATATATGGCTCCATTCTAACACAGTTTCCGGTATAAAGTTGCAAAATAATGCGCTAATCACTATAATAATTTGGCCATTTTGCGGCCGTAGTGTAGCCCGGTTAACACGTCTCCCTGTCACGGAGAAGATCACGGGTTCAAATCCCGTCGGCCGCGCCACGAAAAAGGATACTGGTATATATAACCAGTATCCTTTTTACTTGATGTCGAGCGACGGGATTTGAACCGGGAAAGGGGTCGGGAAAACGGAAGTTTTCCCGTGGCGGAGGTTGGGAACCGATGGGTTCCCAAGAGCGAAGCGACGTGAAAATCTCGTCGGCCGCGCAAAGTACTGAAGTGTCCCCCATAAAAATCTGAGGAATCCACTACGCGCTTGGCTCTTTTTTGATTGTGAGGGGAGTTCCATGGGCACAACATTTCCCGCAACTCCCCAAAGGCGTATACTTTTTGTATGCCGTTGGTAGCTAAAGAAGAGCGCATTAAACAGTTTTTCCGCATAAGCGTCGCCCTAAAAGGTGTACACGCAGTCCTTGAAACGGCGGGTGGTTTTCTTCTCCTTTTCCTAAACCCAGCGACAATAACTGCATTCATTGTCCAGCTCACCCAGGACGAGCTCTCAGAAGATCCGAATGATCTAGTTTCAAATTCTCTGCTTCGGGCGGCTCATCAGTTTTCACTGAGCGGCCCCCTCTTCAGCGCTCTCTATCTCCTCAGCCACGGCATAATAAAAATTATCTTAGTCACTGCACTTTTTAAAAATAAGCTCTGGGCCTATCCGTGGTCCCTGTCAGTATTGGGTATTTTTATTGTCTATCAATTGTATCGTTACTCGCATACCCGCTCTCTCTCCTTAATTGCACTGAGTGTATTCGATATCGTTGTCATGTGGTCCATCTGGCGGGAATACCAAATTGTCCGCGCTCATCCGCAGCAACTAGCCTAAAATGCCTAACTCCTCGAGTGCCTGACGATAGATGTTTACCGCAAGTTCTGCTTCGGCACGGTTCAACTGATAGTCCGGCTCATGCACGATACGGTTTCGTAGTTTATGCGCCTGCCAGACGGGTTCAATATTTGACAGCTGCGTGGCAGTAATATTCGCGAGCCGGTCACCCATGGTACCGCCCTGAAAGCCAGATCTTTTTAACACCTCGTCAAATAATTTATCAGCTTCGATGACCGCGAGTTTTAAATTAGAATCATCGCCTTTATGAAAACGTGAGAGTACCTGTTTCCAGCCTCGAATGATTCGTTCCGGATTCTGGCCAGCCTCTTCGATGACCTCTTTGAACCGCTCGACTTTCGCGCCAAAAAAACCGGCGAGGCGGAGGCTCATATACACGTCAAGAATCAGGAGTGCAATTGAGAATACCGCGGCAAAAAGTTTTACCGGACCAAAAAGCCAGGAAAATGATTCAATGAGCGACTGCCGCCAGCCGAGAAGTAGTTCGGTCAT
Organism: Minisyncoccia bacterium; assembly: GCA_041476445.1. Lineage (GTDB taxonomy): Bacteria > Patescibacteriota > Minisyncoccia > UBA6257 > JACOXY01 > JBGOTK01. Next base: position 5,436 of record JBGOTK010000064.1, read on the forward strand.
GCCTTCTCATAATAATA
>JBGOTK010000065.1:0-5391 GCA_041476445.1 Minisyncoccia bacterium
AATAGAACGCCGCGACCCATGTGAGTCGCGGCAGCGCTTTAGTGCGCTAGCCTTACTTCTTTACCCCCTCCTTGTTGATTGTGGGCGATTAGGAAGCTTTGCAGCCTCGACAAGCTGTCGTCCGAGCTTGGCAGGGATGTAGTAGCCCTCATTGAGGGCATCCTCGAACCAGCCATGCCAACTGTGACGATCATCGACGGGATTCAGCACCTGGACCGGTCCCGACGGCGTACCTGAGTAATCCAACGTCTCAATAGCGATATAACTCTTGCCGGGGCTGATGCGGGAGGCAGTCGTGAATGCACGCACCGTGATTGGTTCCTCGCCGCGTGACTCGCGGATGTTGGTTATCGCCTCCCACACATCCTCGGCCAGATGCCAACCCCAGGAGCTTTCGGCTCGGCCATGTTCTCCGAGGTTGAGTCGGTAGATCGCAGGCTCAACCAACCGACGAGTCGACTTCCGCATGTGAGTCCTCCTTGCTGCCTATGTGGCAGCTGCTTAGGATTTACTGCTAATTTAATAATACACCATATAGTTTAAAATGTCAATTATATGGGGGGTTAAGATATCATAGTCTGCTACAATAGAACGATGAGAAAAATAATTGTCCAAGAGTTTATTACCTTAGACGGAGTAATGCAGGCGCCGGGCGGATCCGACGAGGATAAAACAAGCGGCTTCAAGTATGGCGGCTGGACTGCACCGTATTTTGAAGAAGCTGATAAAGAGGCCGCTAAGTTCATGCAAAGATGGATGGAGTCCACTGACATTCTTTTGGGCAGGAAGACATTCGATATTTTTGCCGCCTACTGGCCCATCCATGCCGACATGTGGCCAGGTATCAATGACGTTACCAAATATTGCGTGAGTACCACGCTAGGGAAGTCCGACTGGCATAACTCCGTGTTCCTCAAAAACGTAGACGATATTAAAAAACTTAAGGCAGGGGAGGGCGGTGCTTTAAAAGTTCACGGCAGCGGCAATATGGCGCAGACGCTGTTTAAACATGATCTCGTCGATGAGCTGTGCCTCATGATGTTCCCTATAACGCTAGGTATCGGTAAACGTTTGTTCGCTGAGGGCACGATTCCTGCGGCTTTCGCACTAACGGACAGTTTAGTTACCAAAAACGGCGTGATTTTCGTTTATTACAAGCGCGCCGGAGAAGTAAAGACGGGTACTGTCGGAGCCTAAGGGAAGTTGAGCAGTCTATATTTGACATTTTAGGGCTTCTGAACTACAATTTTCCTACATCACTTTAATGGCTCCGAAGCAGTAAAAAATCGGAGTTTCACAAGGATAGCCGATCGCCTGGCTACGCCTGGGCGGTTTTTTGTGAGCCAGGCAGTAGAAGTTCGATTAGTTACTTCGTAACTAGCAGAATGAATCGAACTTGCACTGCCTGGCGGGCACGAACCAGTATGTCAGGTAGTAGAAATTCGACTACGCGATTATGTTCTACTATGTCTACGTACTTGAGAGCGTAAAGGATGATGGAAGACTCTACATCGGCTTTACGCATGACCTGCGGCAAAGAGTTCAAAATCATAATCGCGCAAATAATTTTTCGACTAAAGCGTACGCACCGTGGCGTGTGATCTTCTACGAGTCATACCTAAGCAAAGATGACGCGCTACGGAGAGAACATTATCTAAAGACTAACCAAGGAGCCAAAGTGCTTAAACGAATGCTTAAGGAATACTGGTATTCGAAGAAATCGAAAAATTAGTCGAATTTTCACTACCTGATATGAAGTTTATCGCTGAAAAATCTAATATGACCCAGATCTGGCAAGAAGAAAAAGTGACCCCCGTCACGATACTTTTGTATACCTCGGAGGGCGAGCTGCCTTTTAAGGAAGGTGATCTCGTAAAAGTAAGCGGCCACGCCAAGGGCCGCGGTTTTCAGGGCGTAGTGAAGCGCCACGGTTTTCATGGCGGCCCCAAGACACATGGTCAGAAAAATCGTCTGCGTGCGCCCGGCTCGATTGGCGCAACCGCGCCGCAGCGCGTTATCCCGGGGCATCGCATGGCCGGACACATGGGCACGAACCGCGTGTCGGTAAAAAACATCCGCATTGCCCAGATCATCGAGGCCGAAAAAAAGATTTTGGTAAACGGCGCCGTGCCGGGCATGCGCGGTAGCACGGTCGAACTTGCGCTCGCGCCAAAAAATAAATAACTCCCATGACTGTCGATTTATATACCAAAGAAAATAAAAAGACTGGCACCGTAGACTTGCCTGACCGCATCTTTGGCGTTAAGTGGAATCCGGACTTAGTGCATCAGGCAATCACGGCTCAGCTCGCCAATCAGCGTAAGCCCATCGCGCATGCGAAAGGCCGCGGCGAAGTCCGTGGCGGCGGCAAGAAGCCCTGGCGGCAAAAAGGCACGGGTCGTTCGCGCCAAGGCTCTATCCGCTCGCCCATCTGGGTAGGCGGCGGTGTAAGCCATGGTCCCGTAAATACGCGCAGTTTTGAAAAGAAGATTAATAAAAATATGCGGCGTCAGGCGCTTTTTTCCGCGCTTTCGAAGAAGCTTAAAAATGAAGGCATAAAAATAGTGGATCATTTTAATATCGAAGCGCCGAAGACGAAAATCGTGAGCACTCTTTTGAATCATTTCGGCCGCAACGGCAAAAAGGGCAGCTTCCTTCTTATTGCGCGCAGCGACGAGAAGAATGTATTTCGCGCCGCCTCGAATATTCCAAAGGTAAAAGCGGTCCACCCGAATTCGATGTCCGTGTATGACGTGATTCGTTATGGCACGCTCCTCATCGATAAAGACGCGATTCCCGCGATCGAGGCAAATTACACCAGTAATTAAATTATATGGACGAATTTTTAATCAAAAGACCCCATATTACCGAAAAGGCGGCAATGCTCTCTGAGAGCGGCCAGTATGTATTTATCGTGCAGCCGCATGCCTCAAGCGCCGAAATCAAGAAGGCTTTGAAGAAAATTTACGACGTTGATGCGGTAAAGATAAATATTATAAATGTCGCGGCCAAACAGGGACGATACGGTCGCATCAGGACGGAAAAAAAACCGGGTTTTAAAAAAGCAATGGTGACCTTAAAAAAGGGCCAGTCCCTCGATATCATTCCCCACTAATTATGAAATCCTATAACCCTACAACGCCTTCGCGACGGCAGATGACCGGATCCGATTTCTCAGGCCTTTCCAAAGAAAAGCCGTGGCGGCCGCTCGTCAAAAAAATGCATGACAATGCTGGCCGCAATAGTGCAGGCCGCATTACGACGCGTCATCAGGGCGGCGGCGTAAAAAAACTCTACCGCATGGTTGATTTCAGCCAGACGTCTAAACTGAATGTCCCGGCGCACGTGGAGCGGCTTGAGTACGATCCGTATCGCACTGCGTTTATCGCACTTCTTTTGTACCGCGACGGATCGCGCAGCTATGTGCTTGCAGCTGAGGGCATGAAGGTGGGAGACGAGGTAATGGCTGCCCCGAAGGCCGAACTCAAATCAGGTAATCGTCTGCAGATAAAAAATATTCCAATCGGCTACCGTATATATAATGTGGAAATGATGCCCGGCAAGGGCGGACAGCTCGCGCGCTCAGCTGGTTCTTATCTTGAAGTGCTGGCGCACGAGGGCAATACCGCTAACATAAAACTGGCATCAGGCGAAGTTCGCAGGGTGTTTTCCGAAGGCTATGCTACCATTGGCCAGGTTTCGAATGCCGAGCACAATCTGGTCACAATCGGCAAGGCTGGCCGCTCGCGCTGGCTTGGTATTCGTCCAACAGTGCGTGGTTCGGTTATGAATCCGGTAGACCACCCGTACGGCGGCGGCGAAGGGCGCCAGCGGCGTGGTACGAAGCGGCCCAAAACCGCCTGGGGCAAAGTTACGGGCGGCCGAAAGACCCGCAAGCCAAAGAAATGGTCCAATCCCTTTATCCTTCAGCGTAGACCTAAATAACCACACCTATGTCACGAAGCAGCAAAAAAGGCCCGTTTATAGACGCGAAGCTCTTGAAGAAACTTGGCCGGCTTAGCGCCGGAGATAAGACGCCGATCAAGACCTGGTCGCGCGATTCCGAAATCTCTCCTGAAATGGTCGGCTATGTGTTTGCGGTGCATAACGGCAAGGTATTTATCGAAGTACGTCCGACGGAAGACATGGTCGGGCACCGCTTGGGCGAGTTTTCGCCAACCACGAAGTTTGTCCGTCATGGCGGTAGAATGCAAAAGGAACTCGAGGCGCAGGCGACCCAAACGGCTAAACCGGCTGCAGCAGCCGAGCCGAAGAAATAATATTTCCACTATGGCTACCCAAACCGCTGAACTTAGATTTCTCCGCATGGCGCCCCGCAAGGTGCGCTTGGTTGCCGACACCCTTAAAGGCCTTTCGGTCTCGGATGCCGAAGCGCAGCTTATGCTTCAGCCACGTCGCCCGGCGAAGCCGCTCCTCAAACTTCTGCGTTCGGCGGTGGCGAATGCGACGAATAATCAGAAACTTGATGCGCAGAAACTTATGGTTAAGAGCATCCGCGTAGACCAGGGACCGATGTTGAAGAGGATTTTACCACGTGCCCGCGGTTCGGCCTCGCCGATACAAAAGAAAATGAGCCACGTGTTTTTAATACTCGAGGAGTCGCCGAAAGCGCTGAAAAGGTTTACGATCGTAGTGCCGAAAAAGATGAAGAGCGAGGCTGGCAACCGAACCCGACGCGCGGCGCGCGATGAAAAGCGAGATGAGCTTGTTCCCCGAAAGGCGGATGAAAAGCGCGGCATCTTCAAGAGATTATTTCAACGCAAGTCGATATAACTAATATTATGGGACATAAAATCAGGCCAGATTCATTTCGCTTAGGAGTTATCAAACCGTGGCAGTCGCGGTGGTTTTTCCGCGGGAACTATAAGCGTTACCTTGAAGAAGATGAACTGATTCGCAAGGTTGTGCATGAAAAAATTGGGCCGGCGGGTATTGTCGCCATCGAAATCGAGCGCACGGTCGGCCGTTGCCGCGTGCATATCAAAGCGGCGAAACCGGGCCTTATTATCGGCCGTGGCGGCAAGGGTATTGAAGAACTTTCCAAAGCCATTCAGGCAGGTCTTACCAAACTTCAAAAACGGAACGGCATCGTCGACAAAAAGGCGCCGGATGTAAGTTTGAACATCGAAGAATTAAAACGCAGCGAGATTTCTGCGCAATACACCGCCCAGCAGATCGCTTGGGACTTTGAACGGCGCATGCCTTTCCGGCGGACGGTCAAAAAGTATATGGAGCAGCTCATGCAGAACCGCGAGGTGCAAGGCGCCAAAATACGCGTCGGTGGTCGGCTCGACGGCGCAGAAATTGCCCGGGACGAGTCGCTTTCTAAAGGCAAATTACCTTTACAAAACCTCCGTGCTGATATAGACT
>JBGOTK010000066.1:0-5197 GCA_041476445.1 Minisyncoccia bacterium
AAGATGTAGATCAATTTTGCGACCATCGAATCCATCCCGCCCAAATAGGCGCTGATGTCCCAGCCAAAAAGACCGACAAGCAGCCAATTCAAGCCTCCGATCACGAGTAATATAAACGTGACCATATGTAGTCCTTTCATAGATGTAGAGAGAAGACTGTCTTAACGTTTGCCGACCTTTACCCCCCCACACCTAATCAGTTTGGAAATTTAGGGCCAGTAAAACTCATTAGGTGTGGGGGTTTACCCCCGTGCACTCTTACCTATCCATTATACCAGAAAAGAATCAGGCCCGCAGAAGGCAGGCCTGGTGGCTGGAGAGTGAGCGAGAATCAAGGAGGATCAGGCAGGTACAGGCATCTGGGCACCCGCGGTCTTGAAAAGCCCCGCGTAACCGAAGATCACCTTGCCGTTTTCACAGCGAATGAATACTCGGCGATCGATCGCAGCAAATACGACTCCTCCCCGGTAGTCCTCGCTCTCGCCCGTGGGCCAGGTCTCGAGCATGTTGTCCTTCCGGAAACCGGATTCGAGGGGGATGGCATCCTCAGCAGGTGTGATCGCTAGCACACACTGGATCTCCGCCACACTGATGGCTCCCCGAAAATCCAGCAGGTCCGGTCCTGCGATCCAGAGCACATCGCCCTCGCCGCCCAGCACTGCGGCGCGCATCTCGGGATGATCGTCTCGGACGGTAAAGAGCGTTACTACATCGCCCCGCCTGAGGACCTTACCGTGAACTCGGAAACTCCAAGGTTCCTGTGCCATTACTCTGCTCCTCTCCTTTGAGGGGTGACGCACGAACGTTCTATAAAAATGAGAGCACGGCACAAAAATGCGGTCAATGCTTTCCTGTGCGTTACTTTCTTACTGTCTTATAGCGAAAACAGCCTACCATATGGTCATTCACCATCCCCGCCGCCTGCATAAAGGAGTAGCAAATTACGGAGCCCACGAACTTGAAGCCGCGCCTTTTAAGATCCTGACTCATTGCGTCGGATTCTTTGGATGTGGTCGGGATATTCTCTACTGACTTGTGACCATTAACAATTGACCCGTGACCAGTGAACTGCCAGATATACCTGTCGAACGTGTGAAACTCTTTTTGAATCTCTAAAAATCGCTTGGCGTTTTCTATTGTCGAGACAATCTTTAGACGGTTCCGGATAATGTTTGTCTCGTTTAGCAAACGTTTCACGTCTTTAGCGTCGTATTTCGCAATTTTTGTCGCATCGAAATTATGAAACGCCATCTCAAACCCTTTGCGCTTTCTAAGTACAATCTGCCAGCTTAGCCCCGCCTGAAAGGCATCGAGCACTAAGAATTCAAAAAGTTTCCGATCGTCATGAAGCGGCACGCCCCATTCGCGGTCGTGATACGCGATCATCAAGGGATCTCCCTTCGGCCAGGCACAGCGTACCTTACCCTTCATATATCTTCAGTTATTTTTTGCCGCCAATTGCTTTCCCAATTTCTGCTCCTCTTTAAGCGCTTGCTGCAGCGCAGCTTCGTAACCAGCGAGTTCGAGCTCAAGTTTTTCTCTGTCGACAACTACTAAATCCCCAGACATTAGTTCTTGTTTTATTCTAGCTATCTCTGCATCACACTCTTGTTCTACTCTCTTTACCTCTTCTAATCTTTTTCCGGGATCATTTATGGGATCCAAGAATGGTTCCAGTTCAATAAATTTTCTCATAGCGATATTCATTACCTCTGCCAACGCTTCAACTGTGGAATTTTTTTGGTAAAAAAGCCAGTCATAAAACCGGGAAAGCCCATCCCTTTTAGCTTTCCCTTAACCTTTTCCTGCATTTTGGAAAGCGTGATGTCGGGTTCCGTGAATTTCCCCATTTGAAAACACCTACTGCAATACTCAGCCGACTTCCTGCCGTCTGTATTTGTGCCGCCACCCTGCGAGTCTTTAGATAATGGCATGCCGCAACTCTGGCAAAACGGCCCTTTGGGTCCGAACATATGAGATGAGTTTAACAGTTATATGAAGATCTTATCAAATAAGAGCGGCGCCTGGGGTATTCCCCAAGCGCCGCATATCCTTCCTCACTTCCGCCACACCTCGAGAATTTCATGAACGAGTCCTGGCCCGCGAAACACGAGGCCGCTGTAGAGCTGAACAGCCTGGGCGCCTGCGGCTCGCTTTTCGAGCGCATGCTTGGGAGCGGAGATTCCGCCCACACCGACGCGGTCGATTCGCAACCTCTTCGCGGCGCCCGAGAGATCACGCAGTACGCCTGTTGAAAGCTCGCGCACCGCTTCGCCGGAAGCACCCCCCACTTCGGGCACGCCGTCTTTATCGACGATGCCGTAACGATGCTTGAGCGTTTCGCTCGTCGTGGTGTTTCCTTCTTCCAAGCCAGCGAACTCATACCTAGCCGCGGTCTCAGCGATCCGATAGAGCATGTCCGGCGACATATTGTCTGGAGGCAGCTTTAAGACGTACCGGTTCGGGAACGACCCGCCCCGCTCGTTTACCTCGCCCGGTCGCCAGAGCTTCCAGGCTACGTTCCTCGCACCCTCCGTGAATCCATGGAGAAACTCCTCGATCGTCCGGAAGAGCCCCAAAAGATCCTTGGTATTTGGCGAGCTGATGTTCACCTGCACCCAGTCTTGCGGTCGAAGCTGATTCCGCAAGGCATGGAGTACAAGGAGATAGTCGCCGAGTGCGCGCTCGTTCGGTGTCCAGGCGTTTTTGCCGATCGAGTAGCCGATGGGTATTGCAACGCGTGGTCCGAAGCGGTGAAGCTGACTCGCGCGTTCAGCGATAACGAGCACGCCGTCGGAGTTGAAACCGTAGCGGTTGCAGATCGAGAGCGTATCCGGATAGCGAAACACCCGCGGCTCGGGATTACCGAACTGGGGAAACGGAACGATGGTACCGACCTCGATGGAGCCGAAGCCCAATGCCTCAAGGGCCCGTATGATCTCGAGCTGCTTGTCAAAACCAGCCGCCAGCCCTACGGGGTTACCCCACTCGGTGCCAAACACTTTAAGCGGCATCTGGTAATACGAGCTGCGATACAAGTAGCGGAGAAGCGGGAGTGCATTCATGCTCTGGAGCTGCTTCAGTCTCCTCACGGTTTCGAGATGCGCGTCTCCGGCAGTCCTCCGAAAGAGATGCGGTTGGAGCCGCTTCTTCCAGAACCATTCGCCGAGCTTGAGTCCGAGCGGCGTCGCTGTCGTCATCGTTTTTTCCTTTCGAGGTAAGGGTGGCGAACTGTTTGCGCTGATTCAGACTATAGACGATATCAAAATAATCGGCAATTTCGTAATTAGTCGCAAAAAAAGAACCTTAACAAAAAATGTGCGATCGCATGTACATTGTTAAGGTTTTTAAAAAAGAAACATAGCACTTTATCCGCGATCGCGGAATATTTGTTAAGTTACTAATAAAGAAAATTCGGTATAAAAGCGAAGAGGGCCTAGGGGCCCTCTGGTTGGTCGGTTACTCGACGCCATAGACGGTACGGCAAAGCACAAAAAAGGAGTGGACTAAGAAGGCCAGCCAAGTAGAAACTCCAGGTAAAGTGGCTAAAGCCGGTAACAATGTCGACAAAAAGACTAATGCCAAGAAAAATCTCCCAACACATGAGCACCCACGCGAACCTCGGGTAGTGCCGCTCAAGCAGCTTGTGCCCTCCTACGATGACCCACGTAGTTAGTCCGAAGAGTTGCCACAGCCCCTCTCTGATACCCATATGTTCCTCCCTGTTGTAGCGGGTTCTGTAAAAGATTATACCGCATTAAATGAACAAGACCCGCCGATCGCATTGCGCGAATGGCGGGCCCGGGAGAAGAACAAGGGAAACTGAACTATCGGCTGTAGACGGAGCCACCACGAGAAATGACGATGACAGGCCATTTCCCCCAGGGACTCGAGCCGTCGGGACGACGCTCGAACGGTCGCGGCTGCGGATCCGAACATGGTACCGTGCGCACCAAAGGCTCATCCGAGCTGATGATGGCGACCTTGGGTGCCGTCTCCGCTTCTGTTACTGCGGCTTCGGGAACGACAGCTTCGGGCGGAGCAACCGTGATGATCGTTTCAGGCTCCGGCTCTGCGGGAACGAGTTCACCGAGAGTTGGGAGATCGGGAACCCCCGGCTCACAGGAGAGCACGCGCGGAGGAAATTCCGCAGGCCCTTCGCACTGAACTCGAGCGCCGTTCGTCGCCTGAACTTGCCGACACGCCGCTTGGAGAGCAATCGTGTCCTCTTCGGTAAGCACACCCAGATCTCGAAACTGCTTGACGATGTATCCACCGCGCGAAGCTCTGAATGTCGGGCCCTTCATGCGGACGATCTTCCTCGCGACCTCCTCGCTGAATCTTCTCATCACTATCTCCTTATTGTCGTGTGCGAATGCACAGTTGGATGTCCTGAATCAATTATAACCTTAAAATAGAAAAAGTCAAATTAGTTTTCCGTAACCACGGAAAACTTCTCCTCTTTTATCTTGTTCAAAATCCCCTTCACGGCTTCGATGCTTTCATCGTTGTAAATTGAAACAGCGATTACATTCTTATTTATTTTTTTGAGTGCCGTTAATTTCTTTTTTAAATCCGCGGGCGTCGTTTCATCGCTTTTGGTAAGCAGTAGATACTCTGGTTTTTCCAAAAGTTCTTTGCTGTAGGCACCCAGCTCCTTGCGAATTAGCTTGTAATCTTTTTGCGGAGCGGCGGACTCGGCGGAAACAAAATGAAATAGCGTTTTAGTGCGCTCGATATGGCGCAAAAATTTTATGCCGAGCCCCTTGCCGCCCGATGAGCCTTCAATAATACCAGGTATGTCGGCGAGGATAAGTTCGTAATAGGCGCCGAGGTTCGGCTCGAGCGTGGTAAAGGGATAATTTGCCACCTTACTTTTGGCATTCGTAAGCTCGTTTAACATGCTCGACTTCCCCGCGTTCGGCAGTCCTACAAAACCAACATCGGCGATGAGTTTCAACTCAAGCCGCAGTTTAAACTCCTCGCCGGGCCGGCCACCCTGAAACTGCGTGGGCGAGGTGTTTGTCGCCGAGCGGAAATGAAAATTTCCCCGGCCGCCGATACCGCCCTTAGCAATCAAAACACGCTCGCCAATTTTTTGCACCTCAACGTCCGCACCCGTCGTAAGGTTATGAATCACTGTTCCCACCGGAACTTTGAAGATTAAATCATGGCCGTCCGTGCCGTCCTTAAACTG
>JBGOTK010000067.1:0-5059 GCA_041476445.1 Minisyncoccia bacterium
ACGCGCACATCCGCAAAATCAAGATTGATTACGCCGGGCATCACAATAAGTTCAACGATTCCCTGAACCGCATTCCGCAAAACTTCATCAATCGCCTCAAACGCTTTAGCAATTGAAGTATCCTTATTAATCACAGAAAATATTTTGTCGTTAGGAATGACGATAAGCGCATCCACTTTGTCTTTGAGTTTTAACAAGCCGTCTTGGGCGATGCGCATGCGCTGCGAGCCTTCAAATGAAAATGGTTTAGTTACGACGGCGATCGTGAGCGTGCCGGACTGTTTGGCGACGTCGGCGATGACCGGTGCTGCTCCCGTGCCAGTGCCGCCGCCGAGACCGGCGGTGATGAACACGAGATCGGCGCCTGAGAGCGCCTCAGCGATTTCCGAACGATTTTCTTCGGCTGCTTGTCGGCCGAGATCGGGATTCATACCCGTGCCAAGACCACGCGTCAGATTCTTACCGATATAAATCCTATTTTTTACTGGAGAGTTATCCAGATCCTGCGCGTCGGTATTGATGGCGACAAAATCGACGCCACGGATAAAATCACGCGACATGCGAGAGACCGCATTGCCTCCCCCGCCGCCGACACCGATAACCTTTACTTTAGCAAAAGAAAAGAGCGTCGTTGGAGCCGTCTGAGTGCCACTTTTTTGAGCCTTTTTCCGGCCTGTTTTGCGCTGGCTTTTTCCCATGTGGAGGCATTATACACCTTTTGTTTTTAATGACTAGGGCAATAAATTCTTAATAAAAGCCCGTATAAAAGCCACCAATTGGTTGCCAGAAAGGGGCATTTGAAAGGCGGTATGTCCGCGCCCAGAGAACTCCGCACCCCAAAGCGCTAGACCGAGCGCGGTTACAAATTCAGGATCTTCCAGCTCCGTTTTATATTCGGCGTCGAGTATCTGGAAATCAGCCTCGGTGAGTCCGATCTGCGGCGCGAGCCGTAACTCTTCTTTCGCCAAATGAAGGATACCGGGCAATTTGGCGCCACCGCCGGTTAAGACAACGCCACCGGGCAAATTGCCCGCCTTGCCGATGTGCTTAAGTTCCCGTTCCACAAAACCGAAAATTTCGGCGAGGCGCGATTCGATGATTTCTGAAAGAAAACGTTTGGGCACGGCATTTTTAAGTGAGGCATTCACCAATTTCAGTTCCACGGATTCTTTGGCAGGAACCTCGCGCGAGACAGCGTAGCCGAATTGCAGCTTCACCGATTCGGCGTCGCCGACCGGAATCTTAAAACCAACCGCTACGTCGTTTGTAATATGTCCCGCGCCAATCGGAAATACGGCCGCATGTATAAGCTTGTTTTCTTCATAGACAGCGAGGCCGCTTGTACCCGCGCCAATCTCTACAAGCGCCACGCCGAGTTCCTTTTGTTTTTTTGTGAGCACTGCTTTTGAGGAAGCGAGCGTATTCATGATGAAACCGCTTACTTTTCCGCCGTTGATTTCAACAAGACGCGTAAGATTTTGGATATACGGACTAAATGCATCAATGATGACGCTCTCGACTTCTAAGCGATTGCCGACAAGTCCCGTCGGATCGGGAATGTCGCGCACGCCGTCCACGGTGAATTCTTTGGTAATCGTGTGAATTATTTTTCGGTTAGGCGCGAGACCGATGGCCTGCGAGGCTTTGAGGACGCGGTCAATATCATCGCGGTAAATTTCGCTGTCCGCGCGCGAGACCGCAATGATGCCCTTTGAGGTATGGGCTGAAATTTGCGGACCGTTTACGCCGACAAAAATATTCCGTGACGCCGCCTTAAAATTCTGCCGGAGCGTCGCGAAAAGGTCGCTCGAAGCAGCGACCGCGTCGTCCATGTCAAAAATCGCCCCGCGGCGCACGCCGTAGGTCGGCGTCTTATACACTTTTAAAATCTTAATCTTACCCTCCTTGCCAATTTCGGCAACGATAAGTTTGATACTTTGAGTGCCTACATCGAGGCCGGCGATTTGCATGGAGTGGGTTAGGAAAATTAGTCGCGCGCGCTTTAAAGAACGGCCTCAGGCCATGAGTTTTCGTTCAAGTCGCTGCATAACCGCCGCCGCCGACATCTGCTCATGGTCATACCCCAAGAGATGCAAAAGTCCGTGTGCGGCCATAAAACGGATACTTTCTTTATGCGCCTTGATATAGCCCGGCGCTAAATAAATCTCGCCAAGAGGCAAAGGCATTCCGCTTTTTACGGCAACACTCCTGAAGGTGCGATCGACCGGGAAAGAGAGGACGTTTGTAACTTTATCTTTCCTTCGATATGTCTTATTTAAAGCCCGTATCTCGCTATTGTCAACGAGAATAACTTCGAGGCGCGCCCGACGCTGATTTAAACGCCTGAGGCACTGGCCGAGAAAGTGCCGGAGGGGCCGTTTGAGAGGCTGAAATCTGGACCCGGTTCCATACACGGCAACGATATTCATGAGAGACGCGCTACTTTAGGTTAGCCGGTAAGGCGTTTTACGATTTCGGCCACAAGGCGTCCGTCGGCCCGGCCCTTAAACTTCGGCGATGCTTCCTTCATCAGGCTCGCAAAATCCTTTTTTTCGCCGCCGATCATTGTGTTCAGCTCCGCTTCGATTTCCGCGGCGCTCAGCTGTTTGGGCAAATACGTTTCAATAAGCGCGGCCTCACGTAGCTCTTTTTCTTCGAGATCGGCTCGCTTACCCTGCTTAAAGAGCACGGCTGCCTCGCGCCGCTTCTTCGCTTCCTTCGCGAGTACTTCGAGTACATCGGCTTCGGTAAGCGCGGCGCTACCCGTCACCCCGCGTTTTTCAATCGAGCGGTTACCGAGTGCGGCTATCACCATCCGCAAAAGACCCAGGGTAAATTCGGCCCGTTGCTTCATAGCCTGCGTAAGATCGGCTTTGATTTTCTCTTCAAGCATGAGTATCGCTTGGCACTAGAGCAGTCCAAGGCGGCGTTTCCGCGAAATCTCTACGCGTTTTGTTTCGCGCTTCAAGGCGAGCATGCGCCGCTTGGTCCGGTTGGCCGTCCGCCCCTTAAAACGGCGTTTGCGTACTTCTTTTAAAATGCCGCTCTGCTGCACTTTTTTTGAAAAGCGGTACATGAGCGACGTGGGTGACTCCCCTTCTTTTCTGCGTACTTCCATAGTGTATGCGCGTTAGTGTGAATTAATGATCGCCGCAATCTCCTCTACCGAACGGCCGTCATCGAACGTGACAACGGAGTGTAGTGATCCTCCCCCGTCGCCCCTGTAGCGCGGAATCACGTGGATATGAAGATGGTCTATCGTTTGTCCGCTTATCTTACCATGGTTTATGCCAATAGTAAAGCCGTGCGGGGCCAGTGCGTCTACTAATTTTTGGGTAACTTGTTTAACGGCCAAAAATAGCGGGCCAGCCTGCGGCTCCGCTACACCCAGGATAGTTTCCACGTGCTCCTTGGGAACGACGAGGGCGTGTCCGGGCGCTAAAGGATGCAGATCGAGAAAGGCCAGCGTAGTCGCGTCTTCATAGATGGCCGCGGAGGGAATCTCCTTTTTTACGATTTTACAGAAGAGACAATCAACCATGCGTTAGAGTCGCTTTTTAAGCTCCTGAACCATTTTAAGCACGGGCACGCTTTCCTGATTGCCTGACTTAAGGTCCCGAATAATCACGCTTTCCTCAAAGACTTCCTTTTGACCAAGAATGAGGGCATACTCAGCCTCCCCTTTGTCGGCCAGCTGCATCTGCTTTTTTAAGAGATCCTTACCGAAAGATTCTTTAACGGCAATATTGTTCACCCGGAGCTCCTCAACGATTTTGAGGGCTTTGCGCTTGGCTAGATCGCCGATATAGACGACAAAGACGCGGGGCTTCTTGGGCTGCGGCACGTCGATTTCTTTCTGCTTCATGACTTCGATGATGCGCTCAACGCCAAGCGCCGCGCCTACGCCCGGTGTCGGCCGGCCGCCGATCATTTCAAAAAGATAATCATACCGTCCACCGCCAGCGAGCGCGAGATCAAAACCGTCAACAAAAATTTCGAAAACCGTTTTACTGTAGTAGTCGAGACCGCGTACCAAATAGGGATTCAGTGTATAGGAGAGCGCGAGTTCGTCCAAGTACTCGAGGACTGATTTAAAGTGACTGCTGCAGGAGGTGCATAGGCTGTCCATGAGACTCGGTGCGTGTTCCTTAAGCGCGACGCAACTCGCTTCCTTGCAGTCCAGGAGGCGCAGCGGATTAGTTTTCAGGCGCTTCTTACAGTCCTCGCACAGCGCACGCTCGTGCTTGCGATAATAGTCGAGTAATTTTTTCCTGAAGTGCGGGCGGCAAACACGGCATCCGATCGAATTGACCTGCAGCTGAAGATTTTTAAATTTTAGCCCTTCGAGAAGCCGGTGGGTGGCCAGTATAATCTGGGCATCGTAAATTGGGTCATTTTGACCCCCCATAATTTCAAAGCCAAGCTGATGGAATTCGCGCAGCCTGCCCGCTTGCGGTTTCTCGTGTCGAAACATTGAGCCTTCATAATAGAGTTTGACTGGCTGGCTAATGTGATGGAGCCCATTTTCAATATAGGCGCGCGCGATCGGCGCCGTGCCTTCGGGACGCAACACATAGCGATCCTTACCGCCGGCGCGAACGTAAAACATCTCTTTCGACACCACGTCGGAGTCAAGACCGAGTGAGCGCTCAAAGAGCGCTACGTCTTCCATGATAGGCGTTTCGATGCGCAGAAAATTATAAAATTCGGCGATCTCTTTGCTGGTTTTCATAACCCTCTGCCACCAAGCCTGTTCGCGCGGCAAAATATCGCGCATGCCCTTAGGCGATTGGAATGTCGTGCGAGCCTTGGCTTTTTCTTTGTTCTCGGAAGCTTTCTTGGGTTTTATAGCCATGAAGATTTGCACTAATAGCCGGGCGCCGCGAGCACCTCGGCTTTGGTTACCGGCCAGAGCCGGACACGCACAAGACCAATCAGTTCTTTCGTCTCGAGCGGTCCCCAGTTGCGCGAATCATAACTGAAGGGGCGGTTGTCGCCCATGACAAAATATTGGGTGGCCGTAAGGGAAAATTCCCGGCCGTCTGCCCCAGAAAACTCC
>JBGOTK010000068.1:0-5034 GCA_041476445.1 Minisyncoccia bacterium
CAGGTATACAAGGAACTGAAAGAAAAAAACGTGCGAATTGTCGGCACCGGCGACCACGGCGTAACGCATAGCATCTATATTCTGGACCCGGATATGAACGAACTTGAACTTTACGCCGATGTGTCCGACGCCTGGAAAAAAGATCCGAAGGCGGTGCTGGCGCTGGTGAAGGCACTGGAACTCGAATAGACCCGAAATTTCCCAAGCTACGAAAGCAAGACTCCGCCATCCACCACTACCTGCGAACCGGTCATATAGCTCGAGAGGTCTGAGGCGAGAAAGAGCGCCACTTTGCCGATCTCATCCGCTTCGCCTAAGCGTTTCATCGGAATTTTATCAAGAAATCTTTTCTGTATAGCTTCCATTTCCGGAGTCATCGGTCTGCCGGCGCCTGCTCCCGGAGTAGCAATGCCGCCCGGGGCGATCGCATTCACCTGAATATTATGGGGCGCAAGTTCAAGGGCAGTATTCTTGGTAAAGCCCCAGAGGCCATGCTTCGAAGCGTCGTACACCGCGAGCCCGACTGAGGAGGGATGCAGGGCGTCAACCGAAGTAATATTTACTATTTTCCCGCCGCGGCCTTGCTGAATCATGACGGCAGCCACGTATTTCGTGAAAAAGAAGGCACTTTTTAGATTTACCGTCAGGATTTTTTCAAATACATCGGTGGGCATATCCATTACGGGAACGATGGGGTAGATGCCGGCATTATTTACGAGGATATCAATGCGTCCGTAGGTGCGCACGGCCACGTCCACGGCCTCTTTGACCTCGACTTCATCTGCTACGTCCGTTTTTACGAACACTGCCTTGCCGCCTTGATTATTCAACTCTTCTGCCGCCTCACGTCCCACCGTTTCATTTATATCGGCGATTACGATGGCCGCTCCGGCTTCCGCGAGGCGCCGGGCAATGCCGAGCCCGATACCCATGGCACCGCCCGTTACGATCGCGGTTTTGCCGCGCAAATCAATGAGTTCATGAAGTTTTGCGAGACATCCTTCTTGCATAGCATTATAGTATCACGTTTCGCTGCTGCCGCAGTAGGCTTATGAAAAGATTTTCTTTCCCGATGCATTCCAGCGCGCATAGAGATAAATGGCTACGACAAGATAGACGATCGCCATAACCCGAAAAAAAATAGGGCTCGAAATAAGCGAGAGACCGATATTGCGACCGATGATGCTCACGAGACCAAGATTAATGCCCGGAACAACACAGATGAAAAAGGCGGCCAGATCGAGTGCAGACTGCCCGCCAAATACTCTCATCTGATTTATGTGCCATCGGTACAGCAGATAGACGGAAACAACGCCGGAAAAAAGCCAAGCAAGCCTGAGCACTACACTCACCAGGCCAAACAGCGCCGGAAACGGCAGCACGACGGAGAGTACCGGTACGCCGCCTAAAAGGAAGGCAAGGACCGTCATGATCAGTCGAAATTCAGACCACAAAAAGCTGTAGCGCTCGAGATCGTTAGTGCTTTTCAGATCCATATTATTTCTAATCACAACAAATTAGGCCTGATTTTAGGTTGCTAAATACTTGCATAGATATCCTAAATTGGCATAATTGTCTGAGCATAGGTCAAGTAAATGGCCTGCTCTTAAAGGAGGGACAACAATGGGCGACGCCGGTACGCCAACAGAGATCAACATCGTTCTGCTCGACGATGACAGGCCAACCCTCAAGACGTGGCATGATACCTTGAGCTGGGCGAAGAATTACACCATCCACCCAATGGATGCGAGTTCCCAGGTGGTCGACTTTTTTAAACAGGGCAGAAGGGTCGATCTCCTCATCGCCGACATCTCCCTGCCTGGCATGGACGGTCCAACGCTCGTGAGTTACTTACACGACAGCCACCGTCGTGACCTGCCCGTCATCTACCTCACGAACCACAACCCCGAGCTGGCCCGGAAGGGAAAAAGTATCTCGACCAAGTTCCCCGTTTTCAACAAGAACACGGTTGCCGCCGATCCTACTGAATTCTTTCTGGCAATCGAAGAACTGCTGCGGGACGGTTCGAATGCCGCTGCCTGAGCGCTTCGTCGTTCTCCGCGCACCACCGCCGCTAGTCCCTGCTTCTCAGGGCTAGCGGCACGTTACTTTTTTACACCATGTCGGACTAGTTGTTGTTTAGCAGCAAACGAGTTCTCGGACCGACAATACCAACCACCTCGAGCGCATGGGCTTTTTGAAACGCCTTAACCGCTGCCTCAGTCACGGCGCCAAAGTAGCCGGTAATCTCCGGATACGCATAGAACCCCAAACTCTTTAGATGAATCTGTAGCTGCCGTACTTCCTCGCCTTCTGACTTACGTGCCAATGTTTTAGTAAATAAAAAAACATAAATGCCGTCCGCTTTGGCGTATTGGACACTAACGCCATTTAATACCGCGCGCGTCTTTGGTCCCACCGAGCCCACCGGTTCCAATCCTTCGGCCCGCTGAAACGCGACGACCGCATCGCGAGTTATCGGGCCGAAAAAGCCAGTGACTGCCTCGTCAAAATAACCAAGGGCCTGCAAGCGCATCTGGAGCTGCCGCACCTCTTCGCCGGTGGATTTTAGCGTAAGCGTTCGGGTAAATACCCCAGCCGAAATGGCAGTGGGAGTTGGTTCAGTCGCCGGATTAACACCACCTGCTGGCTTGCCAAGGTCTTTCACCACCACATCGGGCCGCACGGCCGCAGCCGCTACTAAGCTGTCATAGGGGCTTATCGCCCCGCGGCTCGGATCACGAATCTCAAAATGAAGATGCGCGACGGTTGCTTCGGCGTTGCCGCTGTCCCCTACCCAACCGACTAGCTGACCCTTCACGACGTGCGCGCCGCGCACGATACCGGGCGCGTAGGCATGTGCCTCGCCGCCCAAGCCATCGTCCGTCCCCGGCGTGTCGTTATTCAAATGCAAATAGCGGTACTGGTAGCCTTCGGCATCGCGAATAGAAATTGAATAACCCCAAGAAGCCTCGGGACTCACCACATAGCTCACTACGCCATCTACGGCCGCAAGCGCCGGCGTCATCTTCGTGGCAATAATATCTACGCCTAAATGCGAGCGCGTCCCGCCAGCCCTCGGATCGGCAAAGTCGTCTTGAAAACTCGCCGGACCGCCCACGGGAAAAATAATGGGGCGCGTAATTGCAAAAGCTGTAGTCGAGGCGCACAGACTGAGCGCACAGAGCAAAAAAATAAGCCACTTGGCCATATGCGTTTATTATACCCCACCCCGCTACATTATTAAAAACAAGAACGCCGCCGCAGTAGGCACGGCATTCTCGCCATGACACACTGGGGCGGCCTGCTATCTATCGAGTCGGCGCAGACACCATCCTGCTTTCTTCAGATCCCAGGGACTGAGCCTCACACTTGCCCTTTCTCCCGGGAGAAAGGTAACCTCTGGCTCTTGGTTTGGGCCACCCTCCCAAGACCAGAGATTATCCTGAGCCACAAAGACAACCAGTACCGAGGGGTTATCGATGGGCTTTAACGTCGGCGGATCATCGGGCAACAACTGCACTTTGAAGCTCAGTCGCTTCGGCTGCCGATCCGGTTGAAAGATGAACAGCTCGCCGCAGTTCAGCCACATAGGATTGCGGCCTTGAACTTCCATTTCGTCAGGCGCCGGCCACTCGGGCACTGGGAGTATCTGCCGGCTGCCTTTCGGCAAAACCGTCTGAGCCGCGGCAGGCGGGGCGAGAAACAGCACTATGAGCAGCGCCACGATGATTCGCAGCATCGCTTAGCCTCCTTGTACAACCCCGAAGGTGGGATTCGAACACTGAAAAAGTAATACCACAAAGACCACCGATAATCAAAAAACGGACACGAACACCAGCAAAGACATCTATTTTGTTTCTTTGATAATCGACTTAACCTCGGGCACGGTATCCCGGCTGTAACTTGCTACCAATTCTTTCACCTTGTCCACAATTTCTTTGGGATCATAATTACTTTTTACCAAATAAGTGACGGCGCCCAACTCTAATCCTTTTACCACATTTTCATCGTCAGTAAGATTAGTTAAGAGCACGACCGGAATATTTTTAGTTTTTGGATTAGCTTTGACTTGTTTTAAAAAATCCAGACCGTTCATCTTGGGCATCATGACGTCAGAGAGAATGAGGGTGGGATTCTCCGCCATAGCAGTGAGTTTGGCAAGCCCTTCTTCGCCAGTAAAGGCTACATCTATACTGTAGCCGGAGTGTTCAAAGGCAAACTTATAGAGTCGAATGATTAATGGATCATCATCCAAGAGTAGTATTCTCACTGAACCTTTTGCTGCTTCCGGCATATGTGCGGTTTCACCTCAATTATACCACATAGTGAGTCCGATAAATTCCAGTGTAGTATACTGATTAAAAAGGGCTGGGAGAGTCCGGTTTTCGTGTGCGTCTTTAAAATGATACGAATTGTTCTTATTGCTCTAGGTATCCTCGTCGTCCTTGCTGCTGGATTTTTTGTGTATCAAAAAGTTCTCTCACCCAGTGAACCGTCAGCGCCAACGCTCTATAGAGGCACCATTACTATTGGCTATACCCCCTGGCCAGGCTACATCGCTTTTTTTGTGGCGCGCGACAAAGGTTATTTCGCTGACGAGGGTCTCGATGTGGAGCTCAAAAGTTACCTAAGTCTGGAACAATCAAGCCAAGACTACCAAAAAGGCCTCATCCAGGGAATAACGAACCTCGGTTTGGATGCGATTCACGAAGCACAAGTGGGTCTTGATCACAAAATCGTCCTCCTAATCGACTACAGTAACGGCTCGGACGGCATTATCGCGCAGCCCGGTATAAAAGACATCGCGGGCATCAAGGGGAAAAAAGTCGCCTACGAATTCGGCACGCTTGAAGAATTCTTTCTCCGGTATGCACTACAAGCCTCAGGCCTGTTGCTCAGTGATATAGAGCCGGTGAACCGCAACCCCGAAGAGGCAGCTAAGGCACTAATAAAAAAAGAGGTGGACGCCGCGGTAACCTACGAGCCGTTTATGACCAGTGCGCTCTACGCAGCGAGCGGCAACAAAATTTA
>JBGOTK010000069.1:0-5013 GCA_041476445.1 Minisyncoccia bacterium
CCGACCCGTACTTGTGACCAACCGGAGCGTACCAAGAGAACTGCCTCCATACGCACGCGAGGCAACTGCGGATTGTTTGAGTATGGCATGTACATAGCGTGAGATACCGGATGGGGTATTCCAAGCTATTGAACCATGACGGTAGGCTTGACGTTATACATTTAGAAACTTAGAGTACACGCAGATCGCCATCTTGTTCCGTACCACAGGGGAGGGTCACATGGACCAAAGCGAGGTCAACGAGAAGTATCGGCAGTTCAAAGAGCTCGTGAAGGGAGGTTACGATCTCCTCAAGAAGCCACCGGAAGTAGGGCGGTTGATCGAAGAGCTGATCCATGTGGACAAGGGAATGCTCGAGACGGCTTCGAGCACGTACATGCAGTCGATCGGTAGGCCACACGAAATCGACTACGACATTGCCATGATTGACGGCACCATCTGATTCTTCCTCAGTTTTTCCCACCAGTCCGCGTTGGGCCATCGCAATTCATCGCGATGACGCCCGACCGGGCTGTTCGTTTTTTGCAGAGGATGTGGGACCTGCCTACCGGCAGGCAGGCGATGTTAGAACGTTTTTGAGTGAGAAAATTGAAATATAAAAAGTCGAAGGCGCCGTACCCGTAGGTCGTGCGCCCTTACCATGTCTTTGACATCTACTGCCGGAATGCCTCGAAGTGGGAAGCCCCTCCGGTGATGAGCTCACCATCGCTTCGACGCGCGACAACAATGCCATCGAATGCAGCGATCACCTCACCAAACTGCGCACTACCATCCCGAACCGTCGTACCGACTCTCTGATGTTTCGCGAAGCCCTTACCCCTAGATTCTTGAGGGATCGCCACCTCCGCTAGGTAGACTACCATGATGCAATCGACATCATCTTCCGTAAAACTTCCGCTGTGCCGGAAAGGAAATAATAACGTACTGAGGACCTCCAGCACGCCGCCGTTGACATCGATCACAGCACCCTGAACTTCTGGAAGTGGCACCGTCCTGGTTTGAAACGCGACGAAATCGCCGACTTCCAAGTTCTGACCCTTGAACAGCATTGTCTTTGGCCCTCCAAAATCTCAAGAGAAGCGCCCTGAATGCGGCCAGTCCGCATCCTTTTGCTGGAGTTACTTTTACATCACTTCTGATAAAAAGTCTAGCGCAGAGGGCAGGATCAGAACTACCCCTTGAGTATCCTCCGTAGATTGATAATCGCTCGGTGATGACGGCTTTTCAAAGTATTCAAAGGTTCGCCGAGTACTTTCGCAATTTCCTGAAACGTCAGATGGTCGTTGTAGCGGAGAGATAGCACGGCGCGTTCATTTGGATGTAACCGCTCAAGAACCTTATCAAGTTTATCTTTCACCTCCTTGCGCGCAAAAAGTTCGTTCGGCAGCGGGCCTTCGTCAGTGAGCGATTCCAAAAGCATATTCTCCCCTTCTGTGTTTACGAATTCGGTGAAAAGCGCTGGTTTTTTCTTCTTGAGCCAATTTAGAGCCGTGTGTTTCGCGATCGTAAAAATCCAGGTCTTGAAACGCCTCCGCTCATCAAAGGCGCGAATAGCCCGCCAGGCGTTTAGAAATGTATCTTGCGTGATATCCTCTGCGTCGCCGGATGTGCGCACATAGCGGGAGACAAATTTATAAACGGGCGTAAGATAGCGCTCGATAAGCGTCCGGAGCGCCGCCTCGTCCCCTTTTAGATATTCGACAATCAGTTGTTCGTCGGTAGGCATATGCGATAATCAAGACTTCAAGCGCTTATTATAGTCTGGCTTGACCATAAGAACAATACTGCCGTTTATGTACTTCGTATATCTTGCTCTCTGCGCGGACAAAAGCATCTACACCGGCATCACTAATAATCTTTCGCGGCGGCTAAAAGCTCACCAGAAAAAGCGGGGCGGAGGGTACACGGCCGCACACGCCGTAAAAAAGTTTATCTACGCCGAACCACATCGCAGTAGGAGCAAGGCGCTAAAACGTGAATATCAAATCAAACAGTGGCCTAAAAAGAAAAAACTCGTACTAGCATCACAAGGCCGACCCGCAAAGGCATATCAGTAGAAAATACATTATTTTCCCCTCTCCGAAGCCCCCTCGACTTTTGCGCGAGAGGGGGCTCCCCAAAACATTACCTATGATTGCGGAGCCTTGCAGTGGCATTGGCAAGTGCCGTCTGCCTCGCCATGCACATGCTTGCACTGCGCGCACTTTTTTTCTTCAGCCATAGTTAAGAAAGGTGAACTTTGCGTCATCGACCTTTCGAATAGCTACTACGCGTCGTATGCCTACATATCTTTCAAATGAAACATTTTACCCTAGAAAACTGAACGTATCGAAACATGTCGTATTGTGTGTCAACTCTGTTCGACACGGTTATAAATACGTGTTATTTTGGTACATTCCGCCGGATTGCTGAGTCGTTTTATCAAATGGCTGCCCCTTCGGCGTGAAAATTATACTAATGGCTAACGACGAAACAATTTTACGCTTCAAAGATGTGTCGTTCGGTTACGACCACAATCATCCCCTATTAAAGGAGGTGAATTTTTCGCTCCGGCGCGGCTCAAAAGTTACGCTCATGGGCCAGAACGGCGCCGGCAAAACCACGCTCTTCGAACTCGCGATTGGCACGCAGCGGCCCGAGGAGGGCGGTGTTTCATTGGTTCCTAATACAACTGTCGCAACCGCGAAGCAGGTCATCGTTCCGGGAGAACGCGAGCTTACGGTGCGTGATTTTTTCGCCCGCGCCTTCCGAGAAAAGGTGTATGATTTGGACCCAAAGATAGAAACGATTCTTGAAGTTGTGCATCTCGAAGCCCCGCTCGAGCGAAAAATTAAAACTTTTTCTGGTGGCCAACAGGCACGCCTTTTGCTTGCCTTTGCGCTTATCCAAAATCCGGATCTGTTGCTCCTCGATGAGCCGACCAATAATTTGGATGCCGAAGGCATAGACCATCTCAAGAAATTTCTTATTGACTACTCGAAGACCTGCATCGTAATCTCGCACGATGCCGACTTCTTAAACTCGTTCACGAGCGGCGTGCTTTACCTCGATGCCTTTACGAAGCATGTCGAACAATACGTAGGCAACTATTTTGACGTAGTGAAGGAAATTACCCGCCGCATTGAACGGGAGCAGAGCGAGAATGCGCGGTTACAAAAAGAAATATCAGACCGCAAAGATAAGGCCAACTTCTTTGCTCAAAAAGGCGGCCATATGCGCGACGTGGCCCGTAAAATGAAGGAGAAGATCGACGAGCTTGAGGAAGAGAAAGTTGATGTGCGGCGCGAGGATAAGACTATTCGCCGTTTTACGATTCCTGCGCAAGCGGATATCGGCGGCGAGATTTTAAATATTTCCTCAGTCCAAATTATCCGCAAAGGTAAGCCGGTGGCGCGTCCCGCTTCACTTGCCTTGCGGCGCAAAGAAAAGGCCTTGTTCACTGGACCAAACGGCATTGGGAAGACGAGCTATCTAAACGCCCTGGTAGGTAAAACTGCCAAGGGCACGACTATTCAGCCAGGCATCCGCATTGGCTACTATCGGCAGGACTTCTCAATGCTCGACTACGCCCAATCGGTCTACGCCTCGCTCGTCCAGATCGCTCCCGAAATGTCAGAAGAAGAGCTGCGCTCTGTGGCCGCCGGCTTTCTTCTAAACTCTGAAATAATAAAAAGCAAAATCGGTGCGCTCTCCGAGGGCCAAAAGGGACTGCTTAGTTTTGCTCAGCTCGTACTTATGAAACCAGGCCTCTTAATTCTCGATGAACCGACAAATCACATGAACTTCCGGCACATCCCAGTGATTGCTGAAGCGCTTAAAAACTATGAGGGGGCGTTGCTCCTTGTTAGTCACGCGCCGGACTTCGTGAAAAAAATCCCGTTTGACCACATAATAGATCTAGCCGCCCTTTAGGCTTTTAGCGCACATGTCTCTTACTACTCCGCCTACTGCTTCGCCAAAACTTATCCGCCAGCTCATTCTGGATGAGCTTTTCGACCTCTCGCTCTATAGAAAACTTGAACGCCATGCGTCTCCCGAAACCGCGGCTCTCCTCCGCAAGCTCGCCGAGATCGAAACCGGCCATCTGGCCTTTTGGCAGAACTTTTTTAAGTCGGACCTGCGCACGCTCGGACCCCTGCGCCACTTAAAATTATCCGCCTTTGTCCTCTTCGCCCGCGCCTTTGGCGAAGCCGGCATCCACCTCGTACTTGAAGCCATCGAGGTAAACGGTATCCGTAAATACCTCACCATCTGGGAAATTTACCAAGACCAGCCGCTCGGCGCGGCAGTGAAGAACGTCTTGACCGACGAGCTGAAGCACGAGGGTGAAATTGTTTCCGCCTCGAGCGCATCCGGGACATATTCCTTGGGCTGAACGACGGACTGGTTGAAATCCTGGGCTCGATCAGCGGCTTCTTCGCCGCCTTTCATACGAACTCGGCAGTCCTCATTGCGAGCTTTACCGTAGCCGTAGCCGGCTCGATCTCCATGGCCGCTGGCGCCTTTGCCGCCCTAAACTCTGAAAGCGAAGTAAGCGATATAGAGATACGCAAACAAAAATTCCTGGGTAAAGAAAGCGGCGAAGCCAGCGAGAATAATCCCCTGACTTCGGGCGTCTTCGTCGACATTTCGTATTTCATCGGCGCCATGGTGCCCGTACTACCGGTGCTTTTTGGCGCTGAAAATCTTCTCTGGTCTGCAGTGGTAGCCATAATCGTAATCATTCTTATTTCTTATGTCTTGGGTTTTCTTTCCGGCATGCGCATTAGGCGACGCATTGCCATCAATCTCATAATCATCGCGATCGCGGTAGGCGTAACCTACACCCTCGAGGTGGCCGCGAATCAGATTTGGGGACTGCGACTCTAATCGCTGCAGCTTCTCATCTACGAATAGAGTTCAATACCTTGGAATAGTTTCGGCGATTTTTTGTAGAGGCGGCATGAGTTGTATACCCATATGTAATCTTTGCCCGTTGTAATAGGTGAGATACTTTCGAATCGCTTTTTGATA
>JBGOTK010000070.1:0-4971 GCA_041476445.1 Minisyncoccia bacterium
CAATCTTTTAGATTAGGCTTCTTAACATTAGGTAATTGAGGTAGCCATACCTTATATCCTTTTTTCTCTAGTTCTTTCTTTAGATAAGGAAACCAGAATGAACGATTACTATCGCCCGTGCCGTGGAGAATAATTGCATTTTTCACGCGTTATTTATAAAACACCTTATTCTCCGACCGCAGGTCGATATATTGAAGGGTCGGGAGCTGCGGCACGAGCGAGGATAGTGGCTCAATAGCATAGCCGGGGTCGTTTCGTAAACTGAACTCGAGGCGCGCCCCGGCCTGTGACTCCCCTATGAGTTCCTGCTGCTCCAGAGAAAAGAGGTCGAAGGTGACTACAGCTATGCCCGCCCGGTCGGTAACTTCGAATATCTTAAATAAGTTTTCGAGCGCGTAGGCAGCGAGCGGATAGCTGCCAATCGTAAGCGGCCGGCTTGAAAAATCGCGCACGCTCTTGATGAGCACGCCGATGGTTTGCGGCGTTTCTTCGAACATGAAGCCCGTGCGGTCAAACCAAAAACAATCTTGCGCGATAATGATCGGCGTCGAGGTGGAAGCTCCCTCCGCGCCGCTTGGCGGCGCGCTCGCGTTCGTCATGCTGCACCAGACGGCAAAGCGTTCGCGCTCTTTTACATGAATCACGAGTTCACGCTGCCACAGGTTCCGCTCGAGATGCCACGAGGCGATCGCGGGGAGCGTTATCTTCGGATTTTGAAAAAGAAGGAGCCGAGAAGATGAAGAGTAGACGGCGTCCTTAGCGACGCTTATCGTGCCCTCCACGCGAATCGTTTTATAGATAAAGTAGTCGGTGAAAAAAATACCATAGACAACAAAGAGGGCGAGCGCGCTAAGCATCACCACGCCGAACATAAAGAGCAGCCGCCTGCGCCTGCGCCTTCTTTTTATGAAATATTCTTCGCTGTAGTCGCGCATTGGGGTAGTAGCTAATCACTAATCACTTTGTGAATAAGTGGATTTATCCTCGTAATTATTTCATAGGGCGAGGTCGCGATACGCATAGCCATTTCGCTCGCCGTGACTTCTTCCTTGTCCTGCTTGCCAAGAAGTACGACCTCATCGCCTTGTCTTGCGACTCCGCCGCCCGAGAGATCGACGGCGATCATATCCATAGACACGCGGCCAAGCACGCGGCGACGCCGACCGCCCACAAGCACCTCGCCGACTGAGGAGAGCCCGCGATCAAAGCCATGCCAATAGCCGACGGGAATAATACCTATGCGTGTATCCTGTGGAAATCGTTCGGTGAGATCGTAGCCGATATACTCACCTTTTTTAATTAATTTAACTTCACCTACAACGGCTTTCCACGAAAGCACCGGCCTAAGATGCATGCGGTGAGCCAAGTGCGTTTCCGCCTCGCTTGAGGGAAAGTAACCGTAGAGCGCCATGCCAGGGCGCACCATATCAAGATGTGTATCGGGAAATAAGAGCGTGCCGCCCGAGGCTGCTGCATGACGAATTAAATTTTTAAAGCCCGCCTTTTTCAAAAGCGCCGCGGCTTTTAAAAATGTTCGGAATTGTCCGTTGGTAAAACTCGGGTAGCCGGGGTCTTTAGCCGAAGCAAAGTGCGTGTATACGCCCGCGGGAGCGAGCTTGGCCTTTTTTAACGCTTTAATGAGCTGCAATATATCTTTAAGCTCAAACCCCTGCCGGTGCATACCGGTATCGATTTTTATATGAAACTGCGGCCGCTGCTTTAGGGCACTTAACGCTTTTAGACTTTCGAACGATGAGATACTGAGCGTAATATCCGCTCCCACAGCTTCTTTTAGTCGTGCCGGCAGGGTAAAACCAAGCACAAAAAGAGGTTGGGTAATGCCTTCTTTTCTTAAACGCAGCGCCTCGACAATTGAGTCCACACCAAACCATAGGGGGTAGCGAGAAGCGAAAAGCGAAGAGCGAAGAGCGAGAAGCTGGGCAATTTGTGTTAGTCCGTGGCCATAAGCATTCGATTTTATGACCGCCATAAAGCGCGTGCGCGGTGCGAGCCGTTTCGTCATTACGCGCACATTGTTATAGAGGGCATTGGAGTCGATTTCGATCCATGTCCGAAAATACTGCGCTTCGCGCCTCATCGGCTAATTGTAGCAAAGAATTGAATCTGGGTAGATTTTCCGTTATAACCAACTTAGCGCGACAAGGAGGAAGAGACGACATGCGCATAAGGAGCGGGAATCTGCTCGCGGTAGCCACCGTGTGCATTGCGCTCGGCTGCGCCATACTCACGCATGGACGCGAGCCCAAACCTAAGGAGGGCAGGATCGACAAGCTGAACACCAAGATCATCCGGGTACGGGATCGCTACTATGATCTGAGAGCTAGTGGCCTTCCATCCTACTCAAGGCGGTATCAGAGAGCCCTCAGTCGGCTGATCGGCCTGATCGTTCAGGCTCTGAACCTCGATCCGACCGGAGGGTGGGAGGAGGAGCTCGCTGAACTCGTTCACTTCCGCATCACAGACCGAGCATGCCAGGAAGGAGACGAGTGATGGCAGCATTTCTGATAGTGCTTCTCGTTGGTATCGAAATGTTCTTTCTCCGGCAGGAACGAAAGATCGAGAGAGCAAGAATCAACGATCTTAACCTCGTCAAAGAGAGGCGGGGCGCTGCGCGACAAGCAGCCGCAGCCAGAAAAGAATTCTTCGCAATTAGGCGATTGTTCCCTGCTGACAGCGAGGAATATCAGACGTCACTCCGAGCAGTAATAAAAACGACGCAGCGTATGCGCCAAACCAACCTCAGAGACGATTTCGAGAGCGAGATCGCCAAGCTGTCACGCATGCTTCTCACACCCCGGGCTCGCCCCTAAAGCGGCCCGGTTATTTGTTTACCCCACACCTAGTCAGTTTCAAGAATGGCTCTACTATGTTATCTCACGGTCGTGAAATAACATAGTAATTTGATATTGATAAATATCAGAGATTATCACAACGCCGGCAGAGAATTTACCCAATCTTTTTAAACCCCGCGTACTTTTGAAGTGCCTTCGGCACCGTTACTGAACCGTCTTTATTTTGATAGTTCTCGATAATAGCAATGAGCGCCCTACCGATCGCAAAGGCGGTGCCGTTTAGCATATGCACAAACTCCACCTTGCCCGAGGTCTTACTTCGATAGCGAACATTAAGCCGACGTGCCTGAAAGTCAGTCGTATTCGAAGTAGAATGCGTCTCGCGATACTCGCCCTTGCCATCGTTTTGTCCCGGGAGCCATGCCTCGATGTCGTATTTTGCTGCCGCCGGGTCGCCCAGATCGCCCGAGCAAATATCCAGCACTCGGTATGGGATGGCGAGCTCTTGCATAAGATACTCCTCAATCGCCAAGAGAAGCTTGTGCTCCTCTTCCGACCATTCGGGTTTGGTAATCGAGAACATCTCGAGTTTATCGAACTGATGTACCCGTAAAATTCCTTTGGTGTCCTTGCCATGCGAACCCGCCTCTCGCCTGAATGAAGTCGAAAAACCCAGGTAACGTCTTGGCAGTGTATCCTCATCTAAAATTTCGTTAGCGTGCATGGGCCCAATCGCTTGTTCGGAGGTGGCAATAAGATAGAGACCGTCTTTTTCGATGTAATATATTTCCTCGGCGCCGCGCTCAACGTAGCCCATGCCCTCCATCATTTCTTTTTTGATTAAGACAGGCGGCACGATGGGTAGGAATGCATTAGGACTCACTGACAGGCCATGTTTTTTGATGAGTTTCTTAAGAAGTTTCTCATCGGTGAGCGTATTCATGACAAGCTGTACAATAGCGAACTCAAGACGTGCGAGCGGCCCTAAGATGTACCCAAAGCGGCTCCCAGAGACCTTGCCGCCTCGTTCCATATCAATGAGTCCTAGTGGCTCGACAATCGAGAGATAGTCTTTAGCGGCATCAGAAGACTTTTTTCCTACTTCGCGCAGTGTTTTGTTTTGAGACTCATCTTTTCCCGTAATAACACGCGCAAGCGGCGGATTAGGAATAAGGCGCAGTGTTTTGTTCCGCTCTACCTCGAGCAGAGTCACTTTCTCTTCGAGTTTTTTTATCTCCTCTTTAGCAGCTTTCGCCTCTTCAATCTTTCGCTCTTCGCCCAGTTTTTTCTGCTTGGCGCGCAGTTCATCGAGTGCAAACACCGTTTTTTTCCAGTCGGCATCAACGGATAAAAAATCATCCACCAGTTTTGGATCTGCCCGCTTGGCTGCCACTCCTCGCTTCACTCGTTCCGGATCGCTCCGCAAGAGTTCGATGTCGATCATTAGAAGTATTTTGGCACCCAGCGCCTAAATTCGCAACAAGACGACTTCCTTTCTGTTACTCGTCCATTTGACGATCGTCAAATGGACGAGTAACTATGACCTTTAAAAGAAACGAGGTCGCATTTACTTCGCGCGCTGAAATGCTATGTGCGCTGCTTTCGTCGTTTCATATGTCCAGCCAGCCACCAGGCAGTCGAAGCAACAATTACCGCTAAAATCAGATAATCGAACTCATGAAAATAGGGTCGGATTGATGTCCAGTTTGCGCCTAGGGTAAAACCGATATAGGCAAGGAAGAGTGACCAGAGAAATGAACCGAGGAAGGTGAGGATGATAAAACTCCGGAGCGGCACATTAAACATGCCCGCGGGGAAAGAAATAAAGGTGCGCACGACCGGGATAAAGCGCGCAAAAAATACCGAGGCGCTGCCGTACTTTGCGAACCACCTCTCGGCCACCTCAAGATGGTGGTGGCTCATGAGGAAATACTTGCCCAGTATTAGCATCTCCTCGCGGCTAAAACGCTTGGCGATCCAGTAGGAAAGAAGCGAACCCGCAAGATTGCCAAAACCGCCCAAAAAAACGACGATCCAAAACTGCATCGCGCCCGTTGAGGACAAAAACCCCGAAAACGGCAAAATGACTTCGGAGGGTATGGGGATATTGGCGCTCTCGAGCGCTGACAAAATAAAAACCCCCCAGTAGCCTAAGGCA
>JBGOTK010000071.1:0-4834 GCA_041476445.1 Minisyncoccia bacterium
AGGCACAGACTTCCGTAAGATACCAGTATCACAGCTCCGCTATGTCGAGCAGAGCCTCAACACGAGGCCGAGGAAACGGCTCGGCTGGAAGACACCCCTCGAGGTCTTCCATGTTGCACTTCAAGGTTGAATGCTGCTTACGATTTCTTGACATAATATCTTTAGTGAGGTATAACCTAAGCTAGAAGTAGTAATCAGCATTTTAGGAGGAAATGCGGAGATGCGATCAACCAATCCATCGGAAGCCTACCTGATCGGCACCGGTGCCCTCGTCTGCCTCATGGTCGCTGCAGTGCCTTACGTCGTCGGCAGCCTGTATGGCAATATGGCAGCAGCGCCATTCTGCGCAGCGATGACCGCCGCCTTCTACCTCTACGCAGCTCCCGCCCTTGAGACCGACCTCATCAACGCAAACAAGTAGAGGTACGGTTCTAACGATACGATGCTTCGACGCCCCGCCTACGTCAGTAGGTTCTCAGCCCCGCCTACGTCAGTAGGTTCTCAGGGGCGTTTGTCATTTTATAAAGCTTTTGAGTGTATGCTAAAATAAGTCTAAGGACCCCCGTCCCGTTTTTTCTCTATGTCAGGTAGTGAAAGTTCGATTGCGCTTCGCATAAGCAAGCTAATACATCGAACTTTCACTACCTGATATGCCAGGTAGTGAAAGTTCAATCGTTCACTCCTCGGCAATCTAATCGAACTTCTACTACTTGGTATGCGCACAGTGCCAAAAAAAAATGTCAATCGGAATCTCTGGGACGTCAAACCGCCCGAAGATTTCACTATCAGGCGCTTTAAACCAAAAGCCAAAGAGCTTAATATTTCGAAGGTTACCTCACTGCGTCACGAAAAAGTGGTGGCGGATTTTGCGAAACCGAAAGACGAAAAAATAAAATTCTCACGGCCCATGAAAGATGTTAGCGGCTTGCGCGGTTTCGGACGCGCGGCGCCGCCCAAGGTGGTGTTTGCCGGTGCTCTTACCGGCAGCTCGAAACGAAAATCATTGGCGGAGGATATGCCCGTACGCGTGCGGCCGTCGTGGATGCGCTGGACGCTTTTTGCCGCCTCGGGCGGAGTTGTGGCCGCGCTTATTTTCTACGGCGTGGGCGTAGTCGCTGTTACACACGAGGCCAAACAGTCCGGCAAAGATATTTACGCCGACATAGAAGATTCAATCGAAAGTCTAAAAGCGTTAAAGCCAGGCGAGGCTTCGGCGTCGCTCAAATCTGCCAGTGAAAAATACGCGAGCCTCGAGTCGACCATTCGCGGCTATGGTTTGTTTAACTTAAGTGCCGTTGCCGGTACGTTTATTCCCATACTCTCGGACGCTGGCGGCGCGTTTCAAAATCTTGAATCTTTTTTTACCTCAGCGGTGGAACTCTCGAATATTCTCGAAGACGCCAAACAGTCCGGGTTTTCGTATTTTATGAGCGGTGACGGTGACAAGGTAATCTCGATTTTAAAAGGCCTCCAGGCCTCCGGTAAAGATATTACTGAAAGCGCTTCAAATCTGCTTGCGACGTTCGATCGGTTGAAGGCCAGCCCCTTTGGCAATAGCTTCGATTCGGCAAGCCTTGAAGAACATCTGGGGCTTATCAACGAACTTTATGGCGCGGATGATATATTCGGCAAAGTGATTCCGTTGCTCGAGCAGCCCACCGGATTTCATCTCGCCATTTTTTTTCAAAATCCATCAGAGATGCGAGCCTCGGGCGGGTTTATTGGCTCTTATGCCGACCTGTTCATAAAAAATGGTGCGCTCGATTCGATAGACGTACGCGACATCTATGATCCCGACGGCCAACTTGATGTGAAAGTGGTGCCGCCCAAGCCGCTGCAGGCGATCACCACCTCGTGGGGTGCGCGCGACGCCAACTGGTTTATGGATTTCCCGACCTCGGCCTCTAAGGTGCTTACCTTTCTCGAGCTTTCGAAAATGTATTCTGAAAAAGGCGTAACGTTTGAAGGCGCCTTGGCGATAAATACAAACGTAATCGAAGATGTGCTCGAGCTTACGGGACCGATTCCTCTGCCGGACTATAAACTGACACTGAGCCGTGAAAATTTTTTGGAAGAAGTGCAGAAAGAGGTTGAGGCTGGACAGAATAAAATCCTAGGGAAGCCGAAGCAGATTCTTAAAGACTTCGCGCCGCTCCTTATCGAGCGCATTAAAAATCTGGACGCCGACGGCAAGAGTCGGCTGATTGGGATATTCGAGAACCGCGCGCAGTCAAAAGACATCCAGGTGTATTTCAAAGATAAAACGCTTGAAAGCTTTGCCGCAAAATACGAGCTTGGCGGCGCGCTCTTTCCGCTTACTGCCGAGAGCAAGGAAGATTATCTCGCCGTCGCGGCGACAAATGTCGCGGGTGGCAAAACCGATATTTTGATAAAGCAGGCGCTTACGCTAAAGAGTGTGCTTTCATCAGATGGCGGCATCGAAAATACGCTCACGATTGCACGCACGCACGTGGGGCAGAATGAAAAATACAGCTGGTATCGCGCCGATAATCAAAGCTATCTGAAGCTCTATGTGCCTCTGGGGAGCGTTCTCGAGACCATGGATGGCACAACTTCGAAGCAGGTGTATCCTAAAGTAAACTACGCGGCCAAGGGGTATGCGACGGACACCGATGTCGTGCTCCTCGAGGCCTCGAGCACGGAGACGGGCCGCACAGTCTTTGGCGCCTGGCTTACGACGCCGGCAGGGGAGACGCGCACCGCGACCTTCCGTTATACGGAACCCAAGCGTGTGGAACTCAAGGCGGGGGTAAGTTACACCTTTGTCTTCGACAAACAATCGGCGGTGAATGATTCGGTAGACTTTGAATTCGAGGCGCCCGCTGGCTACAAGTGGCAGGAGTCGGACAAACCCGTCTATATATTGAAATCTAAAACGCCGGAGAAACGGATTATGATTACGCTGACGCTTCAAGATATCTAGCATTTATCTTCATCGTTTGTTTCTGTCCACAGCCCTGTTATTACTTGACATAACGAGCCTCTTCCTATACACTTCTAAAGTTATAAAACGGCAAGTTTTCCCCGCTTAGAAGTAGCTCGCCCCAAGGCCCTAGGGGCGCGCAGCGCGGGCGAGACTTCTAACGGGGTTTTATTATTCATTAACATTATTAAGTCGAGTTAACCTAACTCACGTTTTACCAATATGGCAGAGAAGGAAAAATTTGAGCGCACTAAGCCGCACGTGAACGTCGGTACGATCGGCCACGTTGACCACGGCAAGACCACGCTCACCGCAGCTATCACCCACGTTCTTCACTTGAGGGGCTTGGTTAAGAAAGAAGAGTCGGTTTCCCAAATCGATAACGCACCCGAAGAAAAGGCGCGCGGTATTACGATTGCGCTCCATCACTCGGAATATGAATCAGAGAAGCGCCACTATGCGCATATCGATGCGCCGGGCCACGCCGACTACATCAAGAACATGATCACCGGGGCCGCGCAAATGGACGGAGCCATCCTCGTGGTGGCCGCGACCGATGGTCCTATGCCGCAGACCCGCGAACACATTCTTTTGGCCTACCAGGTAGGTGTGCCGAAGATCGTCGTGTTTTTGAACAAAGTGGACATGGTGGACGACAAAGATCTCGTCGACCTCGTTGAGTCCGAAGTGCGTGAGCTCTTAAAGAAGTACAATTTTGACGGCGACAATGTGCCGGTCATTCGCGGTTCTGGTCTTAAGGCGCTCGAAGCGAAGACAGCGGACGATGAGTGGGCCAAGAAGGTCTCCGAGCTCGTTGATGCACTCGACAACTACATCCCTGATCCGGTGCGCGAAACCGACAAGCCGTTTCTTATGCCCGTCGAGGACATCTTCTCGATTGAAGGCCGCGGTACGGTGGTAACTGGTCGCGCCGAGAGAGGCATCATTAAGGTGAACGACGAAGTTGAAATCGTAGGGTTGAAGCCTAATCAGAAAACAGTGGTAACCGGCATTGAAATGTTCCAGAAGATCTTGGATGAAGGCCGGGCGGGCGACAACATCGGTATCTTGCTACGTGGTCTGAAGAAAGAAGACGTGGAGCGGGGCCAGGTTATCGCAAAGCCCGGATCCGTCACGCCGCACACCGAATTCGAAGCCGAAATCTATGTGCTCTCGAAGGAGGAAGGCGGTCGCGCCACTCCGTTCTTCACTGGCTACAAGCCTCAGTTCTATATCCGCACGACAGACGTAACAGGCGAGGTCACCTTGCCTACGGGTATGGAGATGGTCATGCCGGGGGACACCGTAAAAATTACCGTGAAGCTTATCTCGCCAGTAGCGCTTGAAGAGAAACAGCGCTTTGCTATCCGCGAAGGCGGGAAGACGGTAGGCGCGGGAGTCGTCACAAAGATCAGTAAATAGAAGTATTGAGAATGGCGAAGAAAGATCCTGAAATTCCCTCAAAACTGCGTCTTCGGATCATGGCCTATGATTCGAAGTTGATCGACAACTCATGCCGCCAGATCATTGAGACGGCGGAACGGAACAATGCCGATATCGTCGGCCCTACGCCGCTCCCCATAGCGATCAAGAAGTATACGGTAAATCGCTCGACCTTTGTTCATAAGGACTCGCGTGAGCAGTTTGAGCTCAGGGTCCATAAGCGCCTCATCGATATCCTGAACCCAAGCCAAAAAATCATTGAAGCGCTCTCGAATTTGAACCTGCCAGCTGGAGTAGACATCGAGATCAAGATGAACTAAATAGGTCTTACATTAAGAGACATTAATCAAAAAGCGCTCGGGATCCCGAGCGCTTTTTGATTGTCTTTCTGTATCTTTAAACTCTAGCGGATCTTTTTCAAATGCATTTATAATAAATAGAACGCCG
>JBGOTK010000072.1:0-4757 GCA_041476445.1 Minisyncoccia bacterium
ACTGAACGGAAAAACGGTGAGAAACTGGGACTTGCAAGCACACGGGCTCATGACCATGACGAATGTGATCGAGAAGTCCCTGAATACCGGTGCGGCCTTTGCCGAGCGAAAAACCGGGCATAAAACGTTCCACGATTATCTCGTGAAATTCGGCTTCAAGGAAAAGAAGGATATCGATCTGCCTGGTGAGCGGGTGGGTTCTCTCGCGCCGATTGAAACCAAGAACGTGCGCGACATAAACTTCGCGACTGCTTCGTACGGGCAGGGGATATCGGTTACGCCACTCGCCCTAATCCAGGCCGTCTCGGCGATTGCGAATGGCGGCAAGCTCATGCGCCCCTATGTAAACGCGGAGTTCAAACCCACGCAGGTACGCCAAGCAATTTCAAAGGATACGGCCTCGAAGGTAACCGCCATGATGGTCTCGGCGGTAGACAAGGCGGTGATTGCCCATATTCCGGATTACTCGGTGGCGGGGAAGACGGGCACGGCCTATATTCCCGACTTCAATAAAGGTGGTTATACCGATCAAGTTATCAACACGTATGTAGGTTTCGCGCCTGCTTCAGACCCGCAATTTACGGTACTTGTTAGGCTCGATAAGCCAGCAGGCGCGCCAGTAGCCGGCCTTACCGTCGTCCCCGCGTTTCACGACCTCACCGAATTTATCCTTAATTATTTTAATGTTCCGCCGGACCGGCCGGGCACGAAGTAAAAATTACGACATGTTAATAACTTATTTATCTCATTTTCTTGAACTCATCTGAGTATTTTAAATATGCGGAGCAAACTACGTTTGTTTTTGGAACTCCTGGTCCAGCGCCTCGCACTCTTCACGACAGTGCGCTATCGGCCGGGCATCATCGGCGTCACAGGCTCGGTCGGCAAAACATCCACTAAGTTTGCGATTGCCACGGTTTTGTCGCTCAGGCGGAATGTCCGCGCTTCGTACGGCAATTTTAACGACGAGCTCGGGCTGCCGCTTAGCGTGCTCGGCGACTGGCACGCCAAGGATCTTAAGCTCTGGAGCCGCGCCTTCGCGCCGGGGGAGAACACAGTTCAAAAAGCGATCGTGATGGCGAAAATCATCCTCATCTCTTTTTTTTGCCTCATTATAAAAGGGCCCTATCCGGAGCTTTTGGTGCTTGAGTACGGCGTAGATAAGCCGGGGGATATGCGGAAGCTCGTAAGCCTTGTGCGGCCGACGGTCGGTGTGGTGACCGCGATCGGCGAGATTCCCGTGCATGTCGAATTTTTTGCCGGGCCCGATCAGCTCGCGCGCGAAAAAGCCCGGCTGGTCGAGGCGCTCCCCGCGAGCGGTTTTGCTGTCTTAAATTACGACGACGCAGCCGTGTTTCATATGAAAGAGCGTACGCGGGCACGGATAATCACCTTTGGTTTCGGTGAAGGGGCGGATGTGCGTATCATCGGGCTCGAAAACCGCATGGATGGCGGGCGGCCCTTAGGTGTTACCTTTAAGCTTGAATATGGTGGGAGCGTCGTGCCAGTTAGGATGGATGGCACGTTTGGGAAGGCCCAGGCCTATGCCGGCGCGGCAGCAGCGGCCGTTGGCATCATCTACGGCCTGCATCTCGTGGAGATTGCCGAAGGCTTAGCGCGATACCATCCGTTTAAAGGGCGCATGTCGCTCCTCGCCGGCATAAAGGAAACCTGGGTGATTGATGACAGTTACAACGCCGCGCCGCTTTCGATGCTCTCCGCGCTTGAGGTCCTGAAGGACTTAACCGCCAAGCGCCGCGTGGCTATTTTAGGCGATATGCTGGAGATCGGCCACTATACAGTCGAAGCTCATGAGGGCATTGGGCGCGTTGCCGCAAAAGCGGTAAATATTTTGGTGACCGTCGGGCCACGGGCCAAGTTTATCGGGGAGTCGGCCCGAAAGTTCGGACTTCAGAGAAAAAATATTTTTGAGTTTGAAACGGTTGAAGAGGCAATAGAGCCAGTGAAAGAGCTTCTTAGAAAAGGGGACTTAGTGCTCGTAAAAGCCTCCCGCGCCATTGGCCTTGAAAAAATGGTGGAAGAGATTAGGGTGCCGGAAGAGTTAGGGAAGTGAGAGCGAAAAAAGGAATAGTGAAAAGAAGAAAGGAGCTGGTCAGGCTCCCCATCTTCGAAAGATGGATTTAACGACCTAGGTTTTCAGCACGAGGTAGGCACAGAGTTCGGTGTCGAGAGCGCACTCGAGCGGTTTCTCGACAAACTCAAGCTGAATGATGTCGTGATATCTGAGGCGCATCAATGCCTTCGTGCTGGGATGGCCTGGACGGATAGTAAGCGTCAACCCCTGCCGCTGCCGATCAGTAGAGGAGAGCTTGAGTACCGCGCCCTCATCCGTTCGAGAGCTAGCGTATGCGATTTCCCGCCAGCCCCCTGAGTCAAGCCACTGTGCGGTTTTGCTTTCGAACACAGAAGCTCCTTTTACATACCACCGTTGTTTAGCAACTTGCTCTGCCGATGACTTGGTTTTGGCACCTGCTCGTGGCAAGTCCCACCAGAAAATTTTGAACATGAAGGCAAACAGAGCCAAAGCTAGAAAACTAACACCCCAGAAAAGCCAGCCCGGCATCGTCCTCAGATACTGAAGAACCTTCTGGCTATCACCACCTGCCGAGAATTGCAGCATCAAGAGCAACACCGCCAGAAGCAAGCAGCCCGCGGTCACTACAGTAAACTTCGTGGAAACGTGCATAACTTGCCCCCTTATTGAACTGCGAATTCTGCAACCACTAGTGTTGGGATTACCAAATTTTACTGTATTAGTCAACCAAAAGCGGAATAAGGACTCCGTCTTTTTAACCTGCCGGGAATGTCCTACAAGTTTTGTCTTAACCGCTGTACTCAGTTGTAGTGAGCCGCCCGTCCCCGGTCTCTGATCTTTGCGATGCAGGCAGTATAAGGGTTTTCTGAGGCTCCTCTCATATCGTAGAGGAAGCACCTCGGTCGGGGTCGAAATCGATAAATGTGAGGTTTCAGCGGAAATTTGATAAGATCATAATATGAGTTTCGAAAACTTAGAACAACAAAGAAAGCAATCGGAAGCAGAGAACGAGGTGAGAGCCGAGGAGAGGAACAAAAACAGAACACTTCGCGATAAGCTGACGTTCAAAAACAAAGTTACCGGTTTGGAAATGGCTGAAGAGGAAGCAAGGAAAATGGGCGAGGAGGCAGAAAAGTTGGCTCAAAGTGAAGAGGCCTCGACATTGTCCGAAGCAATTGAAACACTAAATACCAAAGAGGAATTTTCCTTAAAAGGCAAAGAACGCATAGAGAAAGAGGAGTATGCGAGAGCGAAAGCATTGAAGGTGGTTGAGAAACTTGAAGCCGGCGATTTTGAAAAAGCATTTCATCTTCTTGACAGCAGCAGTATGATGGCAACGAGGTATGATGAAGAAACGAGAAGGCTGATTAGAGAATATGTAGCGCCCCTTATTAGAGCAAGAGCAATAGAAGATTTAAAAAACAAAAATGGAGATGATTTCCTGAAGTTATTAGAGCAGTTGGGTAATCGGATGGGTCCCTATTCCCTCAAGGCAGAGGATTTAAAAGAAATTCCTCCAGATGTTCTGAAATCCCCTGAAATTGTCGCAAAAGTACGAGATTATTTGGTGGAAAGTTTTAAGAGCGAGCCGCACGTATTTGATCGTGTGCTTGAAAGATACGTAGGGCTCGGATTTGTGACCAAAGAAGAAATAGTTCGATTACCGCAAATCGAAGAGGCAGCAAGGACGCGTTTGATGCGTTGTCCATTACAGCAAGAAGTATATACCGATTCTCCAGGCAGTCAGCTAAAGAAACTATTTCAAGAGCCGACATTCAATCTGTTAAAGAAAAGATTTACAGAACTCGGCATACTGAGCGAAGCCGAAATCGAGCAAATTAGAGCAGAAAGAGCTGGAAAATAGGTGGGGATTATCGGATGGCAAGTGTTCTTAGCAGATAAGAATCCCGGTCTCTGAAACTTATGCACTGAGTGGTGCGGCACACGGGAATCGAACTCGCTCGCAAGACAAACTCGAACCGCTTCGCTTTAAAGTTGCTCCCAGGGTAATCGGGAATCTCACACGCTCACTCCGTTCGCTTTTCGGAACCCTCGGTTCCGAATAACCTCCTACTCGGGGAACCAATCGTGGTTCCCCGACCCCCTCCGCTTGTTCGATTCTCGCGGGCAAGAATAAAAAGTACCAGATATATCTGGTACTTTTTATTCGCATGTGCTCCCACCGAGAATCGAACTCGGGTTTCTAGGATGAGAACCTAGTGTCCTAACCACTAGACGATAGGAGCGAGTGGCAAATTTTAGAGTATATGGGAAAGCTCTAAAACTCAATATTTTAAGCCTCAAATAGGCTATATTGACAATATACAATATATAGAGTATAATATAACCAGAACACTAACAGTCAAGATTACGGCAGGAAAGCGATTTTTTGACTCCTTTTCCCGCCGTAATCTTTAAAGACGTCCAAGTATAGGCTTGAGGTCGAGCAGAGAATCTCAGACTGACCTATAGGAGGAGATCACTATGGTCTTGTTGGGGTCATCATGGAGAGAGCGTTATGGCGGGCTTGTCGGTGTCGTCATCGCTATCATTGGGTTGGGCTTCATATCGTGGAGTGCTTCCGATCCTGAGCAGGCCATGATTGGAGTGCGGATCGCGCGCTTTCTGGTCGGCCTCGGGATCATCGGTCTAGGCGTCTGGATTGGGGTGGGCTGGAGGAGAAAGTAGTTTCGGGCGTGCC
>JBGOTK010000073.1:0-4660 GCA_041476445.1 Minisyncoccia bacterium
CTCATCGAGGATGAACTGCGCGACTCCCTCTTGTCCGGTGGCGAGGACGAACTGAAATATGAACAGGGGGCCGGAGAGGCCGTGGAACGATGTCGCGTGACAGGACTTGAGCTCTACAATCCCTCTGATCTCCTCGGAGTGGACATCCAAGATCGACCCCGCCATCGCGCCCCACCGATAGATGAAAATGGCTGCCTTTACGGCAGTGATACGCATGCCGGGTGTAAGGGGCAGGTCGCTCGCCATGACACAGGAAACCCGTCTCGTTGCCCGAGTCATACCTTCCTCCTCTACTTAATTTTTACTGAAAAATAAAATAAACGTCAATTACAAAAAGAAGAAGCCCGACCCATATGCGTGGAGACACATGGGTCGGGCCGCTGGCCGGCGAACACCGGGAGGTCAGAGGTAGGCCGTGACTTGGAAGACGACGCCCTTTCCCTTCAGCTTCTTGACGATGGCATTGATCGTCTTCATGTTGTCGCAGCGAAAGTCTCCCGTACAGTCGGCATTCCATTCATCCGAGGTGCCGATCCGCGGAGGAGCATTGCCGCGCTCCAACGCATCTTTCACATCCGATGCTTGCCATCTCTCCTTCGGACCCTTGATGAGCCTAATGCGCTCCATGGTTTCTGGACAAAGCCAGATCGAAACATGAGGATGCACGAAACCCGACTAGCTCGCATACGCAAACCAGTAGAAAGCACCGCATGGATCCCGACCAGTGCCGTAGGCTAGCATCCGCTGAAACCTGTCCCGACCCATCTTCTCAAACCAGACGCGCTGCTTCTCGAGCCACGGATCCGGCCAGGGGCTGGCGGCCGTAGGCACAAGTGCGCTCGTCTGCGGGTTCTCGGCCCGACCCTGTCCGCAACTCCCGAAAAACACTACCACGACAACCACGAGTACGGTGAAAACCCTCATCTGCCTGTCTCCCCTTTCTGCCAAAGTGTTTACTGCGCTTTTATGGTTGTATCAAAAAATGGCCCCGAGCGCCAATCAAGTTATATATAATCGTCGTATGTGCTATCACCCGGCCGCGCGATTCTTTCGGTTAACGCATCAATTTCATCTTCTAAACCATCTCGATGCGCTTCGCGTGCTTTACGCCGCGCATCCTTCAGACTTTGTAAAGCTTCTTCATAGTAACCTCCGTGGAAATAGACATCGGCTTTTCTCATATCCAAGCGGACGCGTCCTTCCGTTTCTTCACCAAGTCTATTTCTTTCCTGTAATTCCCAGACCGTGAGCAGTAACCAAACCCCATACACTTCGACGCCATTATTTCTAAGCGCCTCTATAATACGCTCATCTGAAATTTCCGACTCCGGCGAAGGTTCGCGCTCAGACATATTTTGTGTTTTTTGTTATATGTTCCATGTTACAAGTTCTATTTCCTTGGGGTTTTGTATTCATACGACAACCTGTCAAACTCCGTTGTATCGTACACGGCAATGCCCTCTTCTCTATACAGAGTAAACTCACTAATGCCCTGATCGAGCGCCGCGCGGCTGCAAATCGTGCACTTCAGATCTTTCGCGTACTGTTTTATACCGCCTCTATCGATGTTTATAAAATAAATCCGCGCGCCGATCATGTCTTGCCCATTTTTAAGTCCGTCCTGAATAGCCCGCTGTTCGGCGTGGATGCAGCACGTTCGGTCGTGTCGAAAGCCAGTTGGAATGTCGTATTCATTGAGACATGTCCGCAGAGCGTCATTATTCTGGGGCGGCGAATTAAACCCCTCCGCAATTACTGCGCCATTTTTAACTATTATTGAACCACATAATGCCCTGAGACAGAGCGACTGCTTCGCAACTGCTGCCGCTTTTTCAAAAAACGTGAGTGCTGCTTCGGCTTCAGTACCATTCAGTAGTTTCAAAAAAAATAAATGGCTAAAGATCCAATTTTTTCCGTATTGGCCGCTCTGCCTGTTTCTGCCTACCGCCCGCTATATTTATGCCGAGATATTTTTGAACGAGTCCGCCCGCCAATACCGCGCCAAGCACCCAAAGCGCGAGCTGTATGTTTCCTGAGAGCCACCAGGTGAGTACTCCTCCCACAAGCGGCGCGATTATGGCGAGCCACCACGTACCAAGTGCGCGCATAAAATTAATTTGCCTCCACGTACTTTTTAAAATTGTTCAAAATTCCCTGCCAACCAGAGCGCTGCATGTCTTCTGAGTTAATGTGTTCGGGATCAAATGTCTGGCTAACCTTCACGCCGTCACCCGTGTGCGCGAAGACGGTCGTGACGTGACGACTCGCGGGACCAACCCCGTCCGCGCCCGTCTTATCCGGGTCTATATCGTATTCGATGAGTTCGTGCTCTAGAACCCTCGTATAGGTGCCGGCAAAATCAAAGCTCGCACTCTTATCCTTGGCCGCCATGGTGGTTTTAAATCTGCCACCAATCTTTAGATCATTTTCCGCCGCCGGCGCCTCCCAGTCGTCCGAAGCAAACGCCCAGTTCCTGATGTGCTGCGGCTTGGTGAAGTATTCCCATACCTTCTCGGGCGGCGCCTTAATAGTCGTCTCTACCGTAATTGTTTTGGGTTGATCCATAATAGGTTCTATTGTAGCAGAAGCGCTAACGGTTTTTATAATACCGCTCCACATAATACTTCTTGTCGTGTTTTGGCGAATGGTTTTTAGCGTTCCAAACGTCTGCATAGTTCCTTTTTTGATAAATAAGGTCCACGCCGGTGAGATAAAGCGAAGGCACTTTGTATTTGCTCTTCTTGCTGCTCCCCTTCTTCGCCCAGACAATCGCCGTCGTGCAGTCAGAGGTCACGCGGAGCGGGCGCTCCTTAATATTTTCTACCGCCCATTTGATGGCTTCGAATTCGGCGAGGCCACTGTAGAAGTCACCGATATTTTTCGCAAAGTGTAGTAACTCGCCTGCATCGTTGCAGACGGTAAAATAGGCGTCGTGAAATTTAAATGAGGGCGGCTCCACAAATGCGCCGCCATCAACATGCACTGTTTTCATAGAGATAGTATAGCGTGTATATATTCTCACATTCTTGAGAATGTGAGAATATTTATTAAAACGTTTTGATGAAGGTGATAAATTTTTTGCCGTAGGGAGAAAGAGAGTGCGCGACTTCACGGCCTTTGTAAGCTTTATCGATCAGGCCGGCTTGTACCAAGCGGCGCGTGTGTTCCGAAATGGTTTTGAAATTGCACTCCAGTGCCTCGGCAATAGCTTCAAGCGTTATCCCATCGTGCTCAGTGAGTAGTCGAAGGATCTCGAGCCGCCGGTGATTGGCTGCTCCCTTAAAATGCCTCTCTAATTGTTTGGCAGTTTTCATGGCGCATATCCTACTACAATACTCCGACATTCTCAAGAATGTCGGAGTATTAAAACGCCTTTTTGATTTATATAAAACAAGCCCGCCGCGCGTCCGAGGGGACGTGGGGCGGGCGAGCACGGGAGGCAACATCAGTTGTTCGCGACCATAGTCGCGTGTTCCAAATCCTCGGGGCTCACGATCGCTATGCTGATAGTACGCAACGTGAGTTCGCTAACCGGCAGGGTGAGAAGCTGCTGATCGACAACCAACTTCATCGCTACCGGTAGCTCCCCCCAAGGTTCAGCTTGAGCTGAGAACAAGTAGCCTGTGAAGCCCTTCGGGAAGCTGAGACAGCCCGACTCGAGCCAGACAATGCCTCTGCCGACCTTAGCCTCGACTGACCTCGTCTTCCTCCCCGAAGTCCGCCCAGAACGGAGGATCGACATGGCCCCAGTGACTACCGCGAAGAGCAGTTCGCCGTTCAGCCTTCCACGATAGGCCGCAATACACTGAATCTCCCGACGAGAGACGGACATGTATCCCCCTTTCTCTAACACTGTTGTATCAAAAAATGACGCGGCGCGCCACCTATCTGTCAGGCTAGCCCCATCCCCCACTTTCGTAACTCACGTCTCATCGCCTTATGATTCGGCACCGCCTTTGCGACCAGTGACCAAAACTTTCGTGAGTGGTTGAATTCGGCGAGGTGGCAGAGCTCGTGGACTATGATGTAGTCACGTAAGTGTTCGGGTAAAAGGGCGATGCGGTAGTTGAAACTCAAGTTGCCTTTACTTGATGCGCTTCCCCAGCGCGTCTTTTGGTTTTTGATGAATATGCGGCCGAAGGGTATTTGGTAGAACTCGCTATAGTAGCGCACGCGTGCATGAACTAAGGCGCGGACGGTTTCTTTGTGTTTTCGGAACATACCAACATTCTCAAGTATGTTGGTATGTTGTGGTGTAAGGGGGACGGGGAAATGCGCGAGGTGGGCGATCTTTTGAAGCAGCCACGAGGCATGCATACGCATGAAGCGCTCGACGACGTTTTCTCTTAAAAAATACGGGATCGTAACCACCACCGCTCCCCCGGGGTAGACTGACAGGCGGACTCGGCGCGCCCTTCGGCTCTTTTTGAATGTATAAATGACTTTTTGATTGCCGAGTACAATTTGTTTTTGCATATTAGAATTGCTGGACCAACAACATTCTCACATTCTCAAGAATGTGAGAATGTTTGGGATAAGGGAGTTTGGTTAGGCGAAATTAAGTCTGT
This sequence comes from Minisyncoccia bacterium, assembly GCA_041476445.1. Taxonomy (GTDB): domain Bacteria; phylum Patescibacteriota; class Minisyncoccia; order UBA6257; family JACOXY01; genus JBGOTK01. The sequence goes on from JBGOTK010000073.1 coordinate 4,569, forward strand.
CTTTTTTTGGCAGCTTTTTGCGCTGCTAAAAGTTTTTTATAAGAAGCGACTGTGCCCTTGATAATCAGCTGACGTAACGGTCTATAATCGCC
>JBGOTK010000074.1:0-4646 GCA_041476445.1 Minisyncoccia bacterium
AAGCCGGCGGTTATCGCAAATGGCATCGCGCTAATCGTGAGCATCATTCAGATAGTACTGAAGCTGAAATACGATAAGAAAGTCCGCGTTACGAAGGAAGAACTCCTTTGATCCAGCTTGTTCGCAAAATTGAAGGCGTCATCTTTGACTAGGGCCGCATCTCGGTGTGGCCCTTTTTATTCTCCTATTCGCACGAAAATAGATGCCCACGGCTTTACAGCCGCGGTACTGAACGGAATTCAAGCTTCGCTCGTCCGGTGTTATGCTATAGCATAACACCGGACCTTGCTCTAACACCCGCCTTTACAGGCTGGGAACTCCCGCGTTTTTAGAGATCTATCTCCCGCGTAAATATTCCTCCACGTCTTTCCATTTCTCGAGCGTATCAATGCCTTTCGAGTAGTCGTCGCACTCGTAGGAATAGAATACTTCGCCGCGAGAGACGATATTGGGCAGGAGATTTTTGCCGATTTCATAAGGAATGTTCGGTGGGACAAGTGACAAAATTTTCTTTTTTAAAATAAAAACGCCGCGCATGCGGTAGGCGTTCGGATATTGCTCTGTATGTGGCTTGGGGTGGATTTTTATGAATTTGCCGGTCACACCCGTGGTGAGCGATTTATTTTGAGCTTGTCGAACGAGAGTCGAACTATCGAGTTCAGCCACGTCGGCGTCGGCATAGTTTTCGGTTTTGGCCATTCTCTGCATACCGATCGCACCTTTCGGGAGCTGTTCCCAAGCTTCCCGCATCTTCGAGTAGTCCACCAAGCTGAACGTGTCGCCATAGATCAAAAAGAATTCGTCGTCGAGTTTATCTTCGAATTGTTTCGCTCCGCCTGCGGTACCCAAAATCACGGGCTCAAAATTATAGTTGATTTTTACGCCGAATTTTGATCCATCGCCGAAATAGTTTTTTATTACCTCCGGCAAATAATGGAGATTGAAGAAAAACTCCGTGACCCCGTGCTTTTTGAATTGCTCCACGTGCCAGAGAAGCATAGGTTTCCTCAAGATTGGCATCATTACCTTCGGAATCGTGTCGGTGTGCGGCCGCAGGCGCGTACCAAGACCGGCGCATAAAATTACTGCTTGGCGAATCATGGCTAGAATATACTCGCAAAATTCTAATTTGTCAAAACAACTTTCTGAAAAAACTTGACTTTTCCTTACGTTGGGAATATAATGTCGGTAGAAGTTTTGAGTGCGGAGGCGAAAATGCGCATTGGAGACGAAGCGGATATCCTGGCAGAGGAAAATTATAAAAAAGCGATTCTCGGTTTCGATATGTACAAGGCGGGCATCGATGGGCTGCGCGTTCGTCTTGTCCGTGATGTCCGCGAAGCGCTTGAAGATGACTTGACCGAAGAAGCTTTCGAAAGAATCTTGAGTCGGCTTGAGCTGTTTATGAAAGCGAAAACCGCAGTGCCGGAAATCGAGGCAACGCTCATCTGCCACGGAATCGCGAATGGCACGATCCTCGCGCAGTAATGGAATAAGTGAAACAGGTGGCCTCCTCCAGGGGGACCGCTTTTTGTTGATGATGTGAGCTATTGACAAATTTTAACCAACGGAATTTACAACCGGAACAGAACGGCATCAACGCCCTACTCTCGGGCAAGTACAACTCGGTTCAGAATCAGGTTTCGGCTTCCAAGGCCTGAAACCGCCGCCCGCTGCAAAACACCGCAGCGGGATTTTTTTATCCCACGATATTCATCACAGAAACATAAACCACCGCACTATGATTCATCATAGTGCCTCAACTTGTACCTGAGCGAGTGGTTGTGGTATGTGTTATGGCACGTAAAGAATGCCGTATTTTGTTCGACGAGGCGTGCCTTTGGATTTCCGCCTGGGCGATTTAATGACACTGTATATCCTCTTTTTCTTTCCCTTCTTGCTTCGTTCTAGATAACTTCGATACGCTTTTTCGCTCGCGGCCTTTTTGATACTACTTATGGTTTGAGGCGAGAGCCACAGTTCTTTTCCAATTTCTTTATAACTTTTACCGGACGCAAGACGTTCCAGGGTAACGGCGCGCATGACAATATGGTGGCGCTCGTACGATGTGATAAGTAGTTGGAGTAACTCGTCGTACTCATTAGTTTTCTTCCAACAAGCAGCCTCCCACTCTGTGCGGGAAGGATAACTACTCGCAGGAGGCATTTTCACCGGTTCTTTTTTATTCATCGTGTTACTATACCATGCCACTATGATGCATCATAGTGGCATGTGTTTCGCGCGCTTCCCATAACATAACGTGGCGCCGAACTGAAGGAACGAACCGTCAAGGCGCTCTATTGTCCAACGTAGGTGCGCTATGAAAACTTCTTAACAACCCTCACCGCCTCGCTCAAATTTTTCACGACAAAATCCGGTTTTCCCTCATATTGCCACGGGTCTTTCCCGCCATGGCCGGTTTTTACTAAAATCGTTTTTAATTTGGCGCGGTTGCCGGCCAAGATATCTTGAGTAGAATCACCCACTATGAAACTTTTTTTCAAATTGATGCCGTGTTTTTTGGCGGCCGCGAGAATCATGCCGATCTCGGGCTTGCGGCACTTGCAACGCATACGATATTTCTTTAGCGTCGCCTCGGGATGATGCGGGCAAAAATATACCGCGTCAATCTTTGCGCCGCCTTTTTGCAGGCGCCCGATTAAGACGGCGTGAATTTCGTCTACTTCTTTCGGCGCGATAATCCCTCTCGCCACAACCGGCTGGTTTGTCAAGATAACAGTCAAATGCCCCAATAGATTCAGTTCGCGGATCGCCTGCGCGGCCTTCGGCAACAGTTTTATTTCGGAAACTTTATGGAGCAGTTCAACTTGCTTGATAATCGTCCCGTCGCGATCTAAAAATACCGCTGGCCGTTTTCTCCGCACGATTCGGCTTCGTCTGCGCATTATGACAACCTTGTTTTTTGAGCCGCTTCCCACGTGCCCTCAATTTGCTTAAATTTAGGGTGGAGAATAATGGAATGAAGCACTACCGCGTGCCACGACTCGGAGTGAGCCGTAACCGTCTCGGGATTCACGACGGGAATAAGCACGCAGACATCGGCTAGCTTCGCCGTATACCCGCCATCGCGGCCCACGATACCAAATATTTTTGCCCCTTTTTCTTTGGCGTAATTCAGGGCGTGCACGATATTCGGGCTGATATTTCGCTCTGCGTCGCCACCGCCTACGGAGAATACAAGCACTGCGTCTTTCGCGCAGAGATTGGTTTGCTCAAGCCAGTGCACGAACGCCCATTCCCATCCACGATCATTCACCCAGGCGGTAAGCTCGGAAACATTATCTACCGGCGTATAGGCCTCAATATGTCCGATCTTGCGAAAATCATTAACAGCATGGCTTGCCATTGCGGCGCTGCCACCCACGCCAAGCACGAAAAGCCGCCCCTTCTCCTCGCGAATATCGGCAAGCGCGTTGGCAAGCTTCCCGATTTCCGCTTTGTCAATCCGGTCGGCTATGAGTTTTACCTCGTTGAAATACGTATTTAAATGCTCTTGGTAGTCCTGCGTCATGATTCGTATAACGTGTATCCCACTTTTTGGCCGTCTTTATAAAACATTCTAACCGTGTCAAGCGATAGTTCGTGATGATCGTACCCCACTTTCTCGGTTTTTTTCAAGATCTCGGGCGTGACGGTGATAATTTCACATCCGGCCTCTTCGGCATTGTAAATATCAAGAAGCTGTCGCGGGGAGGCCCAAAGAAGCTCATAATTTTTATACTGCGCGAGAACCGCCTTCGCCTCTTTCATAATCGGCAAGGGATTAACTCCGGTGTCGGCAATCCGGCCGGCGAAAACGGAAATAACGGCGGGGACATTCGGAGAAAGTGCCGCGCTTATGTGCCTAACCTGAGGCACGGTCAAAATTGCCGTAACGTTGATCTTCACTCTGTCGCTTGCCAGTTTTTTCACCAAATCGAACGATGACTCGCGCTTGGTATTCATAATCGGAATTTTCACATAAACATTTTTCGCCCAGGAATTAATGATGCGCGCCTGCCGTTCCATCTCGCGGAAGTCGTCCGAGAACACCTCAAAAGAGATGGGTTTATTTTTTACTTCGGCCAAAACTTCTTTAGCGAATCCAACGTAGTCGGTCACGCCGGCCTTCCTCATAAGCGTCGGATTCGTGGTAAACCCCTTGACCAGGGGATCGCGATAAAGCTCTAAAATACTGGCCTTTTCGGCTCCGTCAGCGAAAATTTTTACCTTTAATTCGTGGGCTTTTTTAGGAATGGATAGCACCTTTTGAGAATAGAATAGGATGCCTATAAAGTCAAAAAATTGGCTTTATTCAGAAATAAATGGCGGGCATAACGCTCATAACGTTCACAACGCTTGCGCGCCCCACTGTGATGCATCACAGTGGCATGTTATAATCCCACCATGGATCACAAAGAAATTGTAAAATTGCCGCCTATCAACAATTACCACTCTCGCAGAGAATGGGAAACCGCGTGTTGGAAAAAAATTACCGAGTCCGAGGAGTTGCTTCGGCTGTTTATGACCTCATATGAACGTCATAACATCGTAATGCGAGCCGCCGCCCTCGAAGGTCTTGCGTCCGGAAAAAGCTACAAAGAAATCGGGAATGAGCTATGGCTCTCCTCGCAGACGATCAGCAG
>JBGOTK010000075.1:0-4589 GCA_041476445.1 Minisyncoccia bacterium
CGGATGTAATTGCGCTCGGGCACGATCAAGACTTACTTGAAGAAGAGTTAAAAAAACATTTGCCCAAAATTGGCTATACGCCGCGGATCGAGAAATTGTCAGAGTATGAAGAAAATATTTTAAAACAAGGATGAAACGCCTTATTGTTGCCAATTGGAAAGCGAATCCTGACGCGCCGGGCCGGGCAGAGTTGCTCGCTCGGAAAATTGACTATCTGGTTAGCAAAAAAGTCGACGTGGTTATCGCGCCGCCCTTTCCGTTTCTCGAACGGGTTGGCAGAGTGCTTAAGCACGCTAAGCTTGGCGCGCAAAGTATGTTTTGGGAAGATATAGGTCCCTGGACGGGGGAGGTTTCCTGGCATCAGTTGAGGCCGCATCTCAAAGTCCAATATGTGATTATCGGCCACTCTGAGCGGCGGTCTTTAGGCGAGACCGACGAGATGATTGCGAAGAAAGTAAAGGCGGCTCACTATGCCGGCCTCAAGGCCATACTTTGTGTGGGCGAGCCGAAAAAGATACGCAGCCGGGGCTTTAACGCCGCGGTCGGCTACGTCGAGAACCAACTGAAACGCGATCTCGCTTACGCTCGGCCCTTTGCAAACTACCCATTTATTATCGCCTACGAGCCCATCTGGGCGATCGGCAGCGGTAAGGCGGACGATCCCAAAGAGTCAGCGGAGATGGCCCGGCGTATCAAAAAGTGGTGTGCCGCGCGCAGCTTTAAACGAACTCAAGTGCTCTATGGCGGCTCGGTAAAGGCGGCTAACGCCCGGGCGTTTTTTGCCGAAAAAGATATCGATGGTGCACTCGTGGGTGGTGCAAGTCTCGTACTTAAGGAATTTGCCGCGATTATCCGGGCAGCCGTGCGCTAGGCAATTTTTTTATGAGTACGCAAAAAAATGTTCTTTTGGGCGGTTTGGCCGGCACGTTAGTGGGCCTGCTCTCTTTGCCGGTACTTAAAAATGTACATGCGCTCCAAGGAATCCCGCTCGTCTATGAGATAGCCGGCGCCCTTGGTTTGGGGTTGGTAACTATGCTTGGCATCTGGGTTGCGGTGAAAATCGCCTACTATATTCCGGTGGTGCTCCAGATCGCTAAATTTGTCGTTGTTGGGGCGCTCAATACTTTCGTTGACTTCGGAGTCTTAAATATTCTCATTCTCATACTAAACGCCTGGGTGCCCGGTTTCTTTGCCCTTGGTACTCCCTACGCTTTGGTAAAAGGCGTTTCGTTTATATTTTCTGAGTTTAATAGCTTTCTCTGGAATAAGTTCTGGACGTTTGGCTCTGACAAGCGGGAAGTCCGAGAACTTTTTAAATTTTATGCGGTCGGCATTGGCGGCTTTATCATAAATGTGACAACAGCGACCCTTGTAGCAAGTCTACCTGGCCTCGGTGGCTTCGACACTGCGATCCGTGCGAATATCGGCGCCGCGGCTGGAACATTTATCGCCCTCACTTGGAATTTCGTGGGCTACAAGTTTTTTGTGTTCAAGCGTTGACGGATATGCCTTAGTCTTTGTACCACAACATACCAACATACTTGAGAATGTTGGTATGTTGTGGGAATGGTTTTAGAGCTTGTAGATAAAAATCGAATAACCCGCCCGCGCGTCCGGCTGATTCGGATCGTGGATAGCCTGAAGCCAGTAGTATTCATTTTCTGGCTTGCGCTCGAAGTCAGGAAGCGGCTTACCTAGGGCGCCGGAGAGTACGTTGGTCGAAACTGCCAGCCACTCGATACCCTGGTCTTTGGGATTGCCGCGAGAAGACCACCAGTTCTCCTCCTTGTCGCCGAGCGCGTAGTTCGGCGAGCCGCCGCCAAAATAATCAACGGCGATTTTTTGAATATTATTTTTCTCTACAAAATCCTGCAGGCGATACAAATCCTGTCCCCAGTCATAGTTTGAGTCGGTAACGTATCGGTAGCCGTTTGCGGTGCCTGTGAACTCGTTGAAGTAGGAAAGATAGTGCGGCGCTACAGAAATAGTTTCAAGTAATAGCCAGAGACAAAGAGCAGCAAGCGTCGCACTTTTTAAGAAAAGTTTTGGCAGCGAGGCGACGTAGCGGAATATATTTGCAGTATTTCCCCACACCGCCTGGGGCGAGACGAAGCCCAGCCAATTTCGGAGCGCTTTTGCTGCGAGAATATAAATAAACGGGAGGGTAGGAATAATGTGCCGGATACCGATGTTGAGCGGGCTGGCCATCGAGTTAGCCCAGTAGAGCAGTATATAGAGGAGCATGGCCGTTTCCCACGAACGGTCTCTTATATAATTGAGCACACTTCGTAGGCTGTAGCGGGCGGTTTGGAGAGCATAGAGGGCACCCAGGGTGATGAGGACAAGTATGGAGAGCGGTTCTTTTAATAGGTAGACCACAGGGAAGTAGTACCACCAGCCTTTGCCGGAGAGTTCGCCGAGGAAAAATGCGGCATTGCCACCCTCGGTCCGTTGGAATACCGAAAGTATGCCAAAGATAAACACGGCGATGGGTTTGAGTACCGGTATGCTGGCGAGCCAGAGGGTAAGCGAGCGCGCAAAAGGTATCTTAAAGTCTGGGCTGATCACGGAGCCAATGTCTCTTTGTGCGAGAGTTCCCGGATAGTTTAGGGTGAAAAGAGCATAAACAAGATAGATGACTACAAAACCGATTAGGAATATGGCGATGAGGCCCAGGCCTTTTGTTTTTGTGAACATCCAAAAACGCAGGAATTTCTCGCGCCGGTCTCCTACGACGCCAAAAGTCTGTACGAATGCGTAGATAAGAAAAAATAAAATGAATATCGGACCCAAAAGAATGTTTGAGAACTTAAGCAGTTCGGCTACGCCAAAAGCAACGCCTGCGTAGATCGAATACTTTCGCGTAGGAGTTTCGAGGTAGTTGAGGAGGTAATAAAAAGACACGAGCACGCCGAGTGCTGCGCCGATGTCGGTCGTCACGTAGTGTCCGTGGGCCAGGATATTGGGTGATAAGCCAAAGAGTAGTGCAGGCAAGAGCGCCCACGCACCGCCCACAAGCTTGCGCGCGAAATAGTACACAAAAATGATGGTAATGAGCGTTATAAATATCGGTCCCAGGCGCGCCAAAAACACTAATAATCGTGCATCATTACCCGATCCATAGAAAAACTGCGCACCGACGCTCCATTGGCCGTTTATATCTTTAGTCCAGGCATCGCTTGCAACTGGAAAGTTAACATTGCCAAAAAGGAGCGGCAAACCGGCAAGGGCCTTAACGAGCGGTGGATGCTCGTGGTTAAGACGATAGTCAAAGTAGCGCACGTAGCTGTAACCGGCTGGAATGTGCGCGCTTTCATCAAAGATAGGTGCATCAGTCCAGGCGGCATAAAGCATAAGCCCGCCCGCCGTAACAACGATCAAAAAAAGAGCGAAGAGTTGAACTTTCTTGACTCCATAGGGCATACTTACTTCTATTATACGGCCTAAGGACTTATCTCAACAATAATTCTTGGTATATCTATGAGTCCCTTAATCCCCAAACAAAAACCGCTCAAGTGGACGTCGCACGCCCGTGCCAAAATGAACTTCTATCGACTTTCGGAACAGAAGGTGCGTAGTGTCATGCATAGCCCCAAGCGAGTTGAGCAAGGCATCGCCCCGGGTACGACGGCATATCTGAAACCCGGCGGCTCTATCAAACACCCTCATGAGATCTGGGTAATGACGGTAGAAGAGAAGAATGAGCGGCGCGTGATTAGTGCCTGGAGATATCCTGGGGTTACGAAACCCGGTGACCCGTTGCCGGAGGAAGTAATGCGCGAACTCGATGAGCTGCCACGATGATGGTTCGGCCCATTCGACAGACTCAGGGCAAGCAAGCTCACCATAAAGTGCTTGGCAAGAGGTTTCTTGAAAGAAGGGCCTATGAGGTCGCACCTGATCTATTAGGTAAGTTTTTGGTGCGACGAATGAACGGCAAGGAAGTAGCGCTCATGATTACCGAGGCCGAGGCCTATGACGGCTTTGCCGACCGTGCCTCGCATGCTTATCGCGGGAAAACGTCGAGAACCACTGTCATGTTCGGCCCAGCCGGCCGATGGTACGTCTACTTCACCTACGGCGCGCACTGGATGGTAAATATGGTGACTGGCCCCAAAGACTATCCGTCAGCTGTATTAATCCGTGGCGGCAAAAACGATAACATAACTCTAAAAGGTCCCGCGCTTCTTACGCGCTATTTAAAAATTGATAAGCAATTTAATACGCTTCCCACGTCTAAAACGTCGGGCCTCTGGCTCGAAGATAGGGGAGTTGTAGTGACAAAAAAGGAGATCAAGAAAACCGCACGCATCGGCATTCATTCCGCTGGTCCGTTTTGGATAGCCAAAAAGTGGAGGTTTGTACTCGCGTAGCGTTCCATACTCAAGACCTTGGAAACAGTTGTTTGATCTTTTCGACTGGGGTCATGTAGTCAAGTCCCATATGCAGGGTACACCTAGTCAAATGGCACAAGCACAAGTGATTTAGCTAAGTAATTCTTGGGGTTTTCAAACAATTCCGGTGAGGAAAATCGGGCAGCGAATTCACTCACGTATTCGGGCATGTTCTCCGCGTGCACGTGGTGGTAC
>JBGOTK010000076.1:0-4528 GCA_041476445.1 Minisyncoccia bacterium
TGGCCGAATTGTTACGGCAACAATATCCATGATACAGATTTTGATCACAATACCTACATCCGAAACCCATGCATGGAGCCGTTTGAAATGCCCAGCCATATAAATATTCAAGCGCACTCTGCAGTGCTGGGCTTAGCGTTTATCTCTGGCGGGGGAGCTTGGAGCACGTATAAAAATGATCTGCTCGTGGCGCTCCATGGTTCATGGAATCGGACAGAGCCTACGGGCTACAAGCTTATTCACATCAAACTTGATGCCGCGGGCAATTATTTAGGCACGGAGGATTTTGTTACGGGCTGGCTCCAAAAGAAAGACGGGAGTTATGAGGTACTGGGCCGCCCGGTAGATCTTGTCTTTGCTCCCTGGGGTGACCTCCTTATATCCGATGACAAAACCGGAGTAATCTATAGAATGTATAGCCAGGCAAACCAGCCCCAATAACTTTTATGGATGAAGCCAACCGACACATTTCGATAGATAGTTTCTCGCTTCACTACGGCGACACCGATTATGACGGCGTAGAGTTTTTGCGCGATCGCCTTGATGCTGAGAAACGAAAGGCACTCTTTGCCGAGGCAAAGGCCAAGGGGTATACAAATTTTGAGGATCCGAGCCGCCGGAAAAAGTACACGCTTATCTGTCATGAAAACCGTAGCGTACTCAGCGAACGCGATGAGTATACGATTGTCGAGCGCAAAGACGAGACGCACGGCCTAGGCATCTTGGGCATATGAACACAAAGTTCTATACCGGCAAAGGTGACGGCGGCGAAAGCTTTGTTGGCAAGAAAAAAATAAGCAAAGACTCAGCAGCGCTTGAAGCTCTGGGGTCCCTTGATGAGCTGAATTCGTGGCTAGGTCTCTGTCGCGCGGCGGGAAATAATCTCAAAAAAACCACTATCGACGTTACTGAAGCGCTGCGAAAAGTTCAGGAACAGATTTTTATCATACAGGCGGAGATCGCCGTGCTGGTGTTTGAGTATCCCGGCGGGCCGAAACTAAATGCCTCACACCTTGAGGGGCTCGAGGCGCTCATTAAAGACATCGATGCCTTGTTGCCGCCCCTCACTAAATTTATTGTTCCAGGAGCGAGCGAAGTGTCGGCGCGGCTTGACGTGGGGCGGACACTGGCCCGCTTGGCCGAGCGGCGGGTAGTTACTTTGTCGATCCACGAAAAAATCTCACCCGATGTCCTGGGCTATATGAACCGCCTTTCAAGTGCCTTGTTTGCCATCGCCCGTTATACCAACCATATTCAGGGCGTGAGCGAGGACAACCCGCGCTACTAAGCCTGTACTGAGGCAAAGAGTTTATGGCGCTCACGATTGCGCCCAGAGCTGGTTTTTGCAACAATACACCGATGGAGAAGATACGCAATTTCTGTATCATCGCGCATATTGATCATGGGAAAAGCACCTTGGCAGATCGCTTGCTTGAGATAACCGGCACAGTCGAGAAGCGCGCCATGAAGGAACAGTATTTGGATTCAATGGACTTGGAGCGGGAGCGGGGCATTACCATAAAAATGGCACCAGTTAGGATGAATTATGAATTAGGAATTGGGAATAATGATTCAGAGAAAAAGTCCAATTCCCAATTCGCCATTCCCAATTCTAGCTTCATCTTGAATCTCATTGATACGCCCGGCCACTCCGATTTTTCCTATGAAGTTTCCCGTGCGCTTACCGCGGTTGAGGGAGCGGTTCTGCTTGTTGATGCGACACAAGGCATCCAGGCGCAGACACTCGCCAATTTCCACTCGGCGCAAAAAGCTGGCCTCACAATTATCGGCGCGGTAAACAAGATTGATATGCACCCCCCTGGACTTGAAGCGGTAGTAGATGACGTAGCGCGTCTGGTGGGCATACCCCGCGACGAGGTGCATCGGATATCAGGAAAAACAGGCGAAGGCGTAGCCGAACTTTTAAGAGCGGTAATCGAAAAAGTACCAGCGCCAACGCGTCGGGAGGGGGAAAGAGCAGCGCTCATTTTTGATTCGCTCTACGATGACCACAAGGGCATCATCGCTTTTGTGCGCATTTTCTCCGGCGCATTTCGCGCGGGCGAAGAGGTGCGGCTTATGCGGGCAGGAGAAAAATTAAAGATTAAGGAGCTGGGCGCGCTGGTGCCGAAGATGCAGAGCCGGGAGACGCTCGATGTTGGCGAAATAGGCTATATTGCCACGGGCATCAAGGACCCCGACAAATTGAAAATCGGCGATACAATTGGCCCCGCTGTCGGTGGCGATGCACTGCCAGGGTATCGCGAGCCGCAGCCGGTAGTGTTCGTAGCTGTATATCCGCATGAAGATTCCGATTACGACGATCTGAAGGTCGCGCTATATCGGTTGAAGCTGAACGACGCTTCGTTTACTTTTGAACCCGACATGAGCGAGGTATTAGGGCGGGGATTTAAGTGCGGTTTTTTAGGCAGGCTCCACTTTGAAATTATTACGCAGCGCTTGGAGAGGGAGTTTAATTTAAAAACAGTGAACAGCTTTCCTTCGGTTGCCTACGAGGTGAAACAGCGCGGCGAATGGCAGACCGTTCAAAACCCTAAAGATTTCCCCGATGATTACGAAGATGTCCGTCAGCCCATCGTACATCTTGAAATTCTTACGCCCGCCCGATTCCTAGGCGAGGTATTGTCGCTCCAGTCGCAATTCAGATTCAGCGGCATAACTACCGACAATTTCGGCGATTATATTATCGTAACTACTAAACTGCCGCTTTCCGAATTGGTCAGTGATTTCGACGACCGGCTGAAGTCAGTATCGCAAGGCTACGCCTCGTTCAGCTATGAGCTTAGCGAGCCGATGCCGGCAGACCTCATCAAGCTTGAGATATTGATCGCGAACGAAGTCGTGCCCGGACTTACCCGCGTGATATTTCGCGAAGATGCTGATCGCGAGGGGCGCAAAATGGTGGAGCGCCTAAAAGATTTACTGCCCAAACAGCAGTTTACCCAGGCGCTGCAGGCGCGCGCCTATGGCCGCATTATTGCCCGCGAGAACATCGCGGCTCTCAAGAAGGATGTAGCAGGCTATTTATATGGGGGAGACAGGACTCGAAAAATGAAGCTGTGGAAAAAGCAGGCGCGGGGCAAAGAACGGCTGAAACGCACTGGCCGGGTCTCGCTTTCGCCTGAGGTATTCCGGGAACTTTTGAAAAAGTAGGGGAAGAGCGAATAGCGAAGTAGGGATAGTGAATTGAGAATTGGAAATACAGAAGCAGTCTGGTTACTTTTCGCTGGTCACTTTTCTCTTTTTACTATTTTTTATTTTGCTGGTGTGGGGGTAAAATAAGGAGGTATGCGCTATGCCCTGATTGCCATTCTTTTATGCGCTATTTTCGGGCTTCTCTACGAAGTGCGGGGATTTTCTATGGAGCGGCAGTCGCATGAGGCAGATCTTAAAATCTTAAATGCACGGCTTGGGGCGCTTCAGATGGAAAATAAAAAACTACAAACAGATATCGAGTACTACTCAGACGAAGCCAACTTGCTTAAAGAAGCGCGCTCGGAACTGCCCTACCGCAGTCCGGACGAGAAAATGCTAATCGTAGTGCCAAAAAAAACGCCCTAATATGTCATCACTTGTCTATAAAATCGCCTTTCTGTCCCTCATTATTATCGGCGTTAGCGCTTTTTCTCTGGTAAGCGCCGGTTATTTTCCGGTAGCAATCGTCAATTCTCATATCGTCACTGAGCGGGCGTATCGCACCAATCTCGACGCGGTAGTGCATTACTATGATGCCGCTGTGAAGACCTACAGCAAGCTTGATTTTACGAACGCGCTGGCCGATCCTGATGACCTGAGACGACTCGCGCTCGAGCAGCTCATCGAAAACGAACTGGTGCACCAGGCACTCTCGGCGCGACTCGGCGCTAATTTGTCAGCCGCCATTCAAAAAAAGTTGGGGAGCGCCAGCACCACAGAAAAGTTCCCCAGCGCTACCCAGGCGCTCTATGGCATAAACGTCTCTGAGTTTAAAGAGCTGTTTCTTCAGCCGGCAGCCGAACATGAAATTTTAGACGGCCAGCTGCTCATCGAAAAAACCACGTTTGATAATTGGCTCCGCGGCGCGAAGCGGGATGCCAAGGTGCGCTTGCTTATAGGCAACTTTCGCTGGGATGGCGACGGCGTGAAAAAGAAATAATTTCTTGAGCTTTATTGAAAAGCGAGTAGGATAGGTGATTGAAGCGAGTGTGATTCAATGGCAGAATGCGACCTCCCAAGGTTGAGGCACGAGTCCGATTCCTGTCTCCCGCTCCAGTAGCAAAACATTCTGGTATTTGTGGGTATGCTTTGTATAGAGAGTGAGTCTTATCTCAGAGAACTTTCCCAATAGAGGTATACTAAAGCTATGGAAATTTCTAATAATCTTAATGATGCTGCCGATGGTTTTTTGAGTATTTTTAAAATAGTATTAGACAGTCTTCCTATTCCCGTAGCCGTAGCGAATCTAAATGCTGAGTTAACGTTTGTAAATTCAGCGTGGGAACAACAAACTGGTTATACATTTTCAGAA
>JBGOTK010000077.1:0-4513 GCA_041476445.1 Minisyncoccia bacterium
AGAGAATGATCGTGTAGATCCCCAGCGTTGAAGACTGGGACATAGCAACGAGCACCGAGATTGTGCCCGTAAGTACCGGACCCACAAAAGGCACAATTTCAAAAATACCGGCGATAATACCCAAAAGCAGGGCATGTTCAACACCTAAGGCGTAGAGGCCGATCGCCACGCTTACCCCGATAAAGAAGCTGAGCAGTATTTGCGCCTGTAGCCAATAGCCCAGTTTATCCCGAGACCTCAAGAATATTTCAGTGAGCGGCCCTTCGTAGCGGTCGGGCAGAATTTCTCTAAGGAACCGCTCAACGCCTTTGTGATCGACAAGCAGATAAAATGAAATGGCGAACACGGCGAGTACAAGCGTTACATTTCCCAAAACGGACTGCGAGAACTGGAGAAACTCGCCGCCTCGGCCAAGCGGGATAAACTCGGCCAGTTTTTCAAACGAGATGTCATAAATATTGGAAAGCTTTAATGGATCGACATTCACCCAGTGCGCGATGACCGGGAAAAACTGCTCGAGAAAGGCGTTCAGTTCCTGAACAAGGACGGGGGTAATGGAGTAGATCGCCCCGGCAAAGATGAGGAGAATCGCCACAAAAACCAGCACCGCGCCCAACACGCGCGGAATTTTGAGGCGGGCGAGCACCGAAACGAATGGGTCGAGCGCCGAAGATATGACAATTCCCACAAATACAGCGAGGAGCATGTCAATTGAAAGAAAAAGCACCGCCGCGACGGCAGTCATGAAGATGAGACGCCAAAAGGTGCCCCAGCTTATTGAAATTTGCATTTTATCGCTCATTTTATTCGGACTTAAAAGTGAAGCGCGGCCTTAAGCTTTTCTTCGCTTGCCTCAGGCGCGATAACAGCCAGATTCAGCCCGCCACTATTCATTATATCCTTTGCGACCGACATAATCTCCTCAGCGGTCACCGCGTTCATTTTTTTAATCGTCTCTTCAGGACTGAGCAATTTTTTTTCAAAAAGCTCCTGTTCGCCATAAAACATAGCCAAAGCGTCCGATGTTTCGAGCCCTAATACGGTGCTCCCAGTAATGCGATTCTTTAAAATCTGAAATTCTTTTTCTGGCACGGGTTCTTTCGTAAAACGCGCAAGTTCCTCCATGACGACCCCTACCACTTCTTCAAGCCGCGCGTTATCTACGCCTGCATACGCAGTGAGCGCGCCATGATCAAGGGAAAGATCAGCACCCGCGCCCACATAATATGCCACGCCCATCTCTTCCCGCAGGCGCTCAAACAGCCGCGAGCCGAAACCACCCCCGAGAAGCGCACTTAAAAGCTCAAGCGCATACCGCCGCGGGTCAAATAGAGAAAAGGCGCGCACGCCAATCACCAGATGCGATTGATCGGCAGGCTTGCGCCGAATCAAAAGCTGCGGCGTGCTTTGTGTTTCCGTAATGGCGATTTTTGTTTTTTTCTCCCCCTGCGGCATGGCCTTAAAAAGGCTCGCGACTTCCCCTTGGATATATTTTTCATCAATGCCTCCAGCCACGACCACGGTAGTCGCGGGCGCGAGGTAATGATCCTTGCGATAGTCTAAAAAATGCTGGCGCTTAAAAACCCCCATCTGTTCTTTAGTGCCGCCAATAGGCCGACCCGGCGGCTGATCGCCATAGAGAAGCTCGGCAAAAAGCTCTTGCGCTTTCCGCGACAAACGATCTTCATTCATATTGACCTCCTCGATCACTACCCCGCGTTCCTTGTCTATCTCAGCTTGCTCAAAGAGCGGATCAATATAGAGATCGGACATTACGTCGAGCACACCGTCCGTATCTTTATTCTGCGCTTTTACCCAATACCCGGTATACTCCCCGCCCGTAAAGGCATTATATTGTGCCCCGATATTGTTGAGTTCATTCGTGATCTGAATAGACTTGGGACGTTTGGTCGTGCCCTTGAAGACCATGTGTTCCAAAAAATGCGAGAGGCCGTTCAGCTCTTTAGGTTCGTACTCCGAACCGGCCTCAACCAGCACTAAGACGGTAGTTGCTAAACTATCGCTCTTGGGAACCGTAACCAGCCTGAGTCCGTTTGGCAGAATTGTTTTGGTAAAAAAGGCCATGGAATATTTTAAGTATAGCGAGAAAGACCGCTTTTACAAGGAAAATGCAGCCTTTTTTCTTAAGACACGGCCAAACTTTAATTAGCGCACCTCCGCCCCAAACTGCTTTTTCGTTTCTTCGTAAATCTTGTTCTGTAGCGGTTCGATCTCTGTCGCCTCAAGTGTTCGCTCGTTGCTCTGGTAGACGATCCTATAGGTGTAGCTAATTTTCTCCGGACCGAACTTCTCCGCGTTTTCATACTTGTCGAGAAGTTTGACCTCTTCAACTAAATCGCCGCCGATGTCGCGGATAAGGTCGAAATAATTATTGGGTATAAAGTTCGCCGGCACCACAAAAGAAATGTCGCGCGTGATGGGCGGGAACTTGCTCACCTCTTTAAACGCATTGCCCAACTTGAGTTGCCGTTTCACCCGCTCATCCTCCGACCAAAGGAGCCGTATGTCCGGCAGTTCCATACTTACAATCGCGAGGCGCTCCAGACCGAAGCCAAATGCCCAGCCGTTATAGTCGGTTACGCCAAAATTTTTAAGCACGCTCTTGCGCGGCAAACCAGAACCGAGCATTTCAATCCACTGTCCCTTTTTTTCTATTTCCATCTCAAAACTGGGATCAGTATAGGGAAAATCGTCCACGTTAAAACGATTTTTAATATCGCGGCCGAAAATACTCTGCGCAATTTCCGTGAGCACGGTTTTTAGATCGTCGCCAGTGATCGTCCTTTTATTGTCCGGCGCCATATAGAGTCCGCCCAGCTGATGAAACACATTCATATGATGCCGGTCTATCTCGTCCTTCCGATACACTTTGCCAAAACACATAACGCCAAAGGATTCTCCGCGCTGCATCCGGGCTTTAATTTCCGGATGATTAAAATAGTAATACCAGAAAACGGTGTCGTGCGTCCGCAAGATATATTCATCATTAACATAATAGGTATCTGACTTGCTGCGGGCAGGGTGGCCGGGGGGCATGTTAAAAAGATCAAAGGTAACCTTAGCTGGTACGATCTCCGGTATCTGAATGACATCAAACCCGGCTAAACTTTTCACCTTGAGCGTTCGCTCAACAAGTTCATGAAGTGGATGTCCCGGCGTCCGGGAGAGATCCGGCATATTCAAATACCGATTCATCCGCTGGCTCTCCGGATCGGTTTTTTTGGCGAGCTCCGCTCTGAGTTTAACTTCTTCTGGAGAATCAATATGTATTTCCATAATGAGTAGTCTCAATAATAAAGGAAAGTGATGAATTTGTGAACATTTTGAATGTGCCTCTCCGAATGATGGAGTCGAACTCTTAGTTTGATGTAGGGCAAACTACTCTTTAGAAACCCACGGTTTCTAAACGCCCTTCGGGCTATTTCCTTCACGGGAATCCGACCGCGGTTTCCCGACCCCTTTCCTGTTCGACTCCATCCAAGCATCTGTTAACCAAATGACCCCTTGAAGGGGTCGTTTGGTTACTGGCGGTGGCTCTGGATGGAGTCGAACCATCTTCTGAGCGTTATGAGTGCTCCGTTCTAACCGTTGAACTACAGAGCCAGAAATTTGAGAAAGCTATGAGTGCTCTTGCGACCGTTGTCACCCTTTGGGTGATCCCCCGCGGGGGGAAACTACAGAGGCAACCACCTATTTACATCTTCCCTACTTTATACTGTAACCGCAAAAAAGTGAAGGTGGTAAAAAAGAACTG
Source organism: Minisyncoccia bacterium (assembly GCA_041476445.1). Lineage (GTDB taxonomy): Bacteria > Patescibacteriota > Minisyncoccia > UBA6257 > JACOXY01 > JBGOTK01. The sequence goes on from JBGOTK010000077.1 coordinate 3,776, forward strand.
CGCCCCGGCTTAGATGGTAAGCCGGGGCAGGTTATGTACTGCGTTTAGAACGTGCCCAACCAGACTGATTGTGGCGGAAGTAGGTGAGTAGCTCCTTGTAGTAGTCGGGATCTCGGGCTACCCAGCCGTAGAGGCTCACCACCCACGCCGGTCCTTCCCGTTCAACGCGGAGTACGCGGCCCCTGAGCTGATGACTCATCACCGTGAAATTAACTTCATCCCACGGCTTCGGCAGCGTACGAAACTGCATGTGCTGCTCGAACCGGTAAAAGGTCTTGTACCTGTCGAATGAAGTGACTTCAACGCGCACGAGATACGATCTCATGAAAACCTCCCCAACCGAAATGGGCTACGTCTGCGCATGTTATATACAAAGATACATATAAAGGCAAATCCAGTTTGCCAGAAGGCAAATTTTGATTTATAATTCTCCCCGCGGGGAAGTGTACCGGTTGCACACGAGGCTCATAATCTCGAAGTAGTAGGTCCGATTCCTACCCCCGCAACAAGGTATGAAACGCTCTTCTCAAAAACCAAAGCATATAGCGATTCTCGGCTTTGGCACCGAAGGCAAGGCAGCGCTTAAATTTCTAAAGAGCGCCAAAGAGTTTGCGGGAGCGAAGATTGAAATACTCGATAAAAAGTTAAACAAGGACTATTTAAAAAATCTTGAGCGGTTTGATCTTGTTGTCCGCTCGCCGGGAGTATACTTACATTTCCCGGAAATCCAAAGAGCCA
>JBGOTK010000078.1:0-4479 GCA_041476445.1 Minisyncoccia bacterium
AGAGCGGCCTACACGTTGTTTTCAGAATACATCTTCTGCCGAAAAAAACAAAAGACCTGTGGATAGGTCTTTTGTTTTGAACCCGAGTCGTTTCAAAAAATTAGTTAGCGCGAGGCTCGCCGACGAGATTGTACCCGGAGGGTGCATCGAGCCTGCCTGCCGGCCACACCCCGCCAAAGGCGAGGCTCCGCAACTGCGGGGCCGTGGGTAGGCAGGGAGGCATACCGCAGCGATAGCTAATTTTTTCGAAGGTTAAGAACAGCGGGAGAAGCCGCATTGTCGACAACTAATACAGCCCTCCGCAAGTTCAAGCGTCGCGCCGCAGTCTGGACAACCCGGCATCATACCGAGATCGGCAATGGAGCGGCCGTTTTTTTTATTTTCAGCCATAGAGGCATTTTCGGACACCTTAACAGCGACCATGTCTTCTATTTCGCTCGCGGGCGCCTCAAGCAGCGCCGCCCCCTTGCTCTTCGCGTGCTCTTCAAGCACCTGGCCGATCGCATCCGAGAGCGACAGAATCGTGCCCTTGTTGGTAAAGACCGGCATCGGACCGCGGATGCCTTTGAGGCTCGAAACAATTTCACTCACCTTAATCCCCGACCGGAGCGCCATCGAAATCATGCGGCAGATGCCTTCACTTACCTCCTGATAAAAGCCGCCGGTTTTGCCAAGCGAGGCAAAGACCTCAAACGGCGCACCGCGCTCATCATCATTTACGGTAACATAGAGATTGCCGTAGCCGGTTTTCACTTTATACGTCTTGCCGTTAAGCACTTCGGGCCTGAGGCGCGGACTAAGCTTGCCAAGATCGCTCTCGAGGTTCAGAGGCGCATCTTCGCGCGACGCCGTCGCCTGCGCGGGACGCGCTTCTATTCCCGGCGTCGCTGAAATTTCGGTGGGCGCCACAATATTTTCGCCCGTGCCCAAATTCAAAATCTGGACATTGCGCGAGCCGTCGCGATAGACCGTTGCGCTCTTGCACTTTAATTTCCAGGCCAGAATGAAGCCGCTCGCCACTTCTTCTTTAGTGGCGTTATTCGGGAAGTTAATGGTTTTCGAGATCGAATTGTCGACGCTCGCCTGGAAGGCCGCCTGCATGCGCATGTGGTCTTCGGCGGAAATATCCATGGCTACGGTAAACGTTTTTCTGAGCTCGGCGGAAAGATTGCTGAGCTGCTTCACGCTGCCGGTTTTTATAAGCTCGGCCTTCACTTCGTCCATTTGCTCTGCCGAGAGTTTGGCGCGTTTCAGCGCTCGTTCAAAATGGCTGTTAAAGTAGCGGTATTGGAGGCCGTCCTTGTCCTGTTTTACATACGCGAGCGCAAAATTCGGTTCAATGCCGCTCGAGCAGTCAAACATCATGGAGATAGAGCCGGTGGGCGCGACCGTCGTAAGAGCCGCGTTCCGCATATGCTTCTTATCTTTATATACACTCAAGTGCTTGTTGGGGAAACTGCCCTTTTCCTTGCCCAACTCTTCGGACATTTTATGCGACTCCTTGGTAATCGTCTCCATAACCCGGCCCCCCAGCGCCCGGCCCTCCTCGGAGTCATAGGCAACGCCCAGCTGGTAGAGCATATCGGCAAAGCCCATGATGCCGAGACCGATACGGCGGTTTTTAAGCGCTAAATCAGTCACCTCTTTTACCGGAAAATCGAATAAATCGATCACATTGTCCATGAGCCGCGTTGAAACCCTGGTCACATAGCGGAGTCTCGCCCAATCCACCTTGCCTTCGGAGGTTACGAACTGCGCCAAATTGATAGAACCGAGGTTGCAGTTGTCGTAGTGGTGCAAAAACTGCTCTCCGCACGGGTTTGAACAATCAATCTCGCCAAGCCCCGGCAGCGGATTCGTGCGATTCACCTCGTCGATAAAGACAATGCCCGGTTCGCCGTTCAGCCACGCGTAGTGGACAAGCTCATCGAAAATTTCTTTGACGGTGATATCAATGTCTTCGGCGCCGGTCACCGCGCCGTTTTTGGCACGGATTACTCTGTGCGGTTTTACTTTCACCCCTTTCCACGTGCAGTACCATTGCTCATTCGGCGCGTCCTCTAACTTCTGCATGAACTCGTCGGTGAGCTTCACCGAAATATTAAAATTCCTGATCGAGCCTTCTACTTGCTTCGAGCGGATGAAGTCGAGCACGTCCGGATGATCTACCCGCATCATCGCCATATTCGCGCCGTGCCTCCCCTGCTGCTTGATGGTACCAAACGCTTCATTATAAACCTTAAGAAAAGTTACCGGACCCGATGAAACGCCGTTTGATTTTTTAGTGGGCGACATGGCAGGCCGAAGATGCGAAAGGTCGAAACCCAGCCCCGAACCAGCCTGCTGCAAAAGCGCCGCGTCCTTTAGTGTCCCAAAAATTGAACTCATCGTGTCATGAATGGGCAAGACGATGCAATTCGCGATTAAAGGCGTAGCGGCACCGGCGTTCGTCATAGTGCGTCCCGCCGGCGTATATTCTTTCCGCGACATCACATCGTAAAACTCACGCGCGGTCTCGTCGATAAACCGCTTGTCTTTCCCGTATTTCTTTTCCACTGAAGCGAGCGCCTTTGCCACCCGCCGGAACATGTCCGCGGGCGTCTCCTGCGAGCCATCGTCGTGCTTCCACAAGTAGCGCTTCTTGAGCATTTTCAGAGAATTTTCCGAAAATGAACCGACTACCTCGCGATCGCTGAGTAGCGCTTTATGGGCACGTACGACTTTTTTGGCATCACTCACCCTCAGTTGTTTCTTCATACCATTCTCCGGGAAAAATAATGAATAGACGGGACCTTTGGTTAAAAATAAATTATAGGCTATCTACCACGTGACTATAAGCCTATATCATAGTAGCAATTCAGGCGAAACTTTCTTTCAAAAGAGGGGGAAATGTTTCAAAATAGGGCCGAAATCGACTGCAAAAAACAGGGGTCTTGGCCCCCGCTCATGTTATCCACAAAAAATTTGCAGAGCTGCGCCATCTCATCTTTTTCTTTTGCGCATGAACGCCGGAATATCCCAGGCATCGTCTTCTTTTGTCTTTTCTTCGGTCTTCGACTCAATAGGTTTGAACTCAGTCATGCCCAGGGCACTCACTTCTTCATTCATGAAGCCGGGCAACGCGGTATCTTTATCACCAAAACTCGAGAAGAGCGAGTTGGCCGGCTTCGATGCATTAAAACCGGTCGCAATGACGGTTACTTTTATTTCGCCAGGCTTCAGACGCCGATCATGATAGGCGCCGAAGATAATACGGGCATTCGGATCCACTGCCTCGGCTACCGCTTTCGCAATATCGTTGATTTCGTTCATCTTAAGGTCGCGGCCGCCGGCAATTACGAGCAAAACGCCTTTCGCGCCGTCGATCGTGACGTCGAGGAGCGGCGAACTCACCGCTTGCGTCACGGCATTCAAGGCCCGCTCGGGACCCGCCGCAATGCCTACGCCCACGATCGCCGATCCGGCGTCCTGCATGACAACGCGCACATCCGCAAAATCAAGATTGATTACGCCGGGCATCACAATGAGTTCAACGATGCCTTGGACCGCGTTCCGCAAAACTTCATCAATCGCCTCAAACGCTTTGGCAATTGAAGTATCCTTATTAATCACGGAAAATATTTTGTCGTTAGGAATGACGATAAGCGCATCCACTTTGTCTTTGAGTTTTAGCAGGCCGTCTTGCGCGATGCGCATGCGCTGCGAGCCTTCAAATGAAAATGGTTTGGTTACAACGGCGATGGTGAGCGTGCCGGACTGTTTGGCGACGTCGGCGATGACCGGTGCCGCGCCCGTGCCCGTGCCGCCGCCAAGACCCGCGGTAATAAAAACGAGATCGGCGCCTGAAAGCGCTTCGGCGATTTCCGAACGATTTTCTTCGGCCGCTTGCCGGCCGAGATCGGGATTCATGCCCGTGCCCAGACCGCGCGTCAGATTCTTGCCGATATAGATCCGGTTTTTTACGGGAGAGTTATCCAGATCCTGCGCGTCGGTATTGATGGCGACAAAATCGACGCCGCGGATAAAATCGCGCGACATGCGGGAGACCGCATTGCCTCCCCCACCGCCTACGCCGATAACTTTTACTTTAGCGAAGGAAAAGAGCGTCGTTGGTGCCGCCTGAGTACCGTTTTTTTGAGCCTTTTTCCGGCCTGTTTTGCGCTGGCTTTTTCCCATGTGGAGGCATTATACACCTTTTGCTTTTAATGACTAGGGTAATAAATTCCTAATAAAAGCCCGTATAAAAGCCACCAATTGGTTGCCGGAGAGGGGCATTCGGAAGGCCGTGTGTTCCCGCCCAGAGAACTCCGCGCCCCAAAGCGCCAGGCCGAGCGCGGTTACAAATTCAGGATCTTCCAGCTCCGTTTTATATTCGGCGTCGAGTATATGGAAATCAGCCTCGGTGAGTCCGATCTGCGGCGCGAGCCGTAACTCTTCTTTCGCCAAATGAAGGATACCGGGCAATTTGGCGCCACCGCC
>JBGOTK010000079.1:0-4373 GCA_041476445.1 Minisyncoccia bacterium
CTCCTTCGGGTTTATAACCCAAAAAAGCTGGCTCGGCACCCAGCTCCTTAATAAGGCGAAATGCCAGCTGATCGAGTTCAAGTAAAATGGTGCCGGGCTTTACATGGCCCCCTACCCTATTCATGACCTCACGAAGCATCCGGCCCCCTTCGCGCATGATGCGAATTTCTTGAGGAGTCTTGATTTCCATATTATTTTCCGGCAACGCCCAGCCGCTTTAAAATTTCAAGATGGACTTCGTGCGGCGTCTGTTCACCATTTACCTTTATGAGCTTCAGTCCCCGTTTTTTGAGATAGGCTAGCACCGGTTCGGTGCGCGCCTTGTATTCCTCGAGACGTTGCGCGATAACCTTGGGCTCATCATCCTGACGGTGCTTGAGTAACGCTCCACAAAAAGGGCAGTGACGTGAATGCTTATACTCCGGTATAAGTGTTCGGAGCACCGTCATGCCGCAGCGCTCACACATCACGCGTTCCTTGTTGCGCGCGAGCGACGTTTCAGGCCGCACGGAGAGAAAGACGGTTTTTACGCTGGACTTGCCATAAAGCTTTTCAAGTTCGGGTGCAAGCACCTCGGCTTCGGTGAGGCTACGCGGCGAACCGCTGTAGGCTGCGCCGAAACCGGCCCGGGCGATTTTCTGCGATGCCTGTTTCGTAAAATTGGCGACAAACGCTGGTGAAACAAGCCGGCCGGCTTCCATATTTTTCCGCTCACCGAGAATAAGCTTATTCTTTTTGTTTACGGGGTCGTAGAGATGCGAGCGGAGAAATTTTCCCGTATCGAAATGAATGAGACCGAGACTCCGCGCGGCTAACTCCGCCTGCGTTCCCTTGCCGGAACCGGGCGGACCAAACACCATAAGTGCTAATTTCATCGCTTTTATTTATAGCAGGTTCCGTGGGCAGAAAGCAACGGAGAAAGAACCAGGGCTACTTAAAACCCTCGTATTCTCTTATGGTGAGCTGTGAATCAATCTGCAGCATAGTCTCAAGCGCTACCGCGACTACGATCAAAAGCGCCGTGCCGCCGATTGAAAGCTGCTGAATACCAGTAAGGGCCTGGGTAGCAATCGGGAGCACCGCAATGATGCCCAAAAACAGCGCGCCCGAAAGCGTAATACGGCTAATTATTTTCGATAAAAACTGCCCCGTTGATTCGCCCGGACGAATACCCGGAATAAATCCGCCGCTCCGCTGCAGATTTTTTGATATTTCGGCCGGATCAAAGGTTACGGCGGTATAGAAATAGGTGAATACGACTACCAGCACAAAATAAGCCACCCCATAGGCAAGCTGATTATTCATGAAGCGCGTGACATAGTCATTGATAAGCGCTCCGAATTGCGGAATGAAAGCGCTTAAAATCTGCGCCAAAAACTGCGGGAAAATAAGAATCGAAATGGCAAAAATTATTGGAATCACGCCCGCCTGGTTCACCTTAAGGGGTAAGTATGAGGCTACCCCGCCGAACATCTTATTACCGCGCACCCGGCGGGCATAGGAGATCGGCACCTTCCGCTCGCCTTCATTAATGAATACTACCCCGGCAATTACGATCAGGCTTACTGCGATAAAGGCGATATAAGTAGGGAGTACTGATGGATTATAGTTGGTAAAAGCAATTTGAATGTCTGAGGGGAGGCGGCTCACGATACCGGCAAAGATGATGAGCGACACGCCATTGCCTATTTTTTGTTCGGTAATAAGTTCGCCGAGCCAAACTAAAATCATCGTACCCGCCGTAATAATCAAAAGATCAAAAATCATCTGACTGGGCGGCAAATGTGGCAATACGCCCTGGGAAATAAGTATGTTCAAAAACCCATAGCCCTGCAGTATGGCGAGCGGCACGGTAACGTAACGGGAGTAGCGGTTGAACTTTGCCCGACCCAAGGCGCCTTCCTCATAGTACATTTTTTTAAACGACGGGAAGATCATAGTAAGGAGCTGCATGATGATCGTCGAGGTGATGTAGGGACCTACGCCAAGCATGGCGATTGAAAGATTAGAAAGACCGCCGCCGGAAAATAAGTTCAGAAAGCTGAGCAACTGGTTCGTGTCAAAAAGGCGCTTCAACGCCTCAGTGTCGATGCCGGGCACGGGAATTGCCGCAAAAACTCGAAATACTAAAAGCAAGCCCAGAACGGTAAATACCTTTTTTCTGAGCTCAGGGACCCGAAAAAGATTGAGGAGTCTGTCCATTTTCTCGTTACTAAGATTATTGAATCGTACCACCTGCCTTTTCAATTTTCGCCTTGGCGTCGGCAGAAAGCAAGATGCCTTTGCCGACGATGATCGGTTTAGCGAGCGCGCCGGAACCAAGCAATTTCACCTGGCCCCGAAACGAGCGGGGTAATATCCTCTTTTCCATGAGCGCTTTAACTGAAAACTCCGATAATGCCAACCGCGCGAGGTCATCCAAATTAAAGACAATTGCTTTGGCTACTAAAGATTTATGCTTAAGTCCGCGCATTTTCGGAATACGAATCAAAAGATCGCGGAGTGCCGGGCGAATACGGCGGCCTGAACGTGATTTCTGGCCCTTCACTCCCCGGCCGGAATAGGTACCCCGTTTGCCACCGCGGCCGATGCGCTTGCCAGATTTCATTCTTGTATTCATTTGTAGCTCGTGTAATTGCATAATGTTTTTATTCAGCTTTTACCGTCTCCGGCGCAGGAGGCGGCAGCACAACGGATTTTTTCCTGACAGTTCGAAGCTCGCGCAGCGCCTGAAGAGTCGCCATGGCGTTGGTAAGCTTGTTTGAAGTTCTGCCTAGTATCTTGGCGCTTGCATCTTTCACTCCGGCAAAGGAGAGCACCACGCGCACGGCTCCCCCGGCTTTAAGCCCGCTGCCTTCAGCTGCTGGCTTGATCATTACCCGCGCGGCGCTGTATTTCGCGAACACTTCATGCGGGATCGTGCGTTTATCGAGCGGCACGATGATGATATCTTTTTTGGCCACGGCTTTGGCTTTTTGGACAGCGGATTGCACATCGAGGCCTTTGGCCACGCCCACCGCCACTCGTCCGGCTTCGTCTCCAATCACGATCGTTGCTCGGAAACGGAAACGTTTGCCGCCCGCGACTACGCGCGTGACACGTCGGAGTTCGAGCACCCGTTCTTTAAATTCCTCTTTCATGCGATAGCCGCCGCGCCGATCGCCCCGTTGATTGTTGTTTGGTCTCATAAGGTTAAATATGAATTCCGTTTGCCCGCAGTGCATCTGAAACGGCTTTTATTCGGCCGTGATACTTATAGGCGCCCTTATCAAAAACGGCCTTCGTGATGCCTGCTTCGACTGCCTTCTTCGCCGCCAATACACCCAATTTTTGAGCGAGCTCGCTCTTATTCGCCTTTGTTTTGCCTAATTCTTTAGCAGAGGCCGAAGCCAGGGTATGACCCGCCGCATCGTCGATAAACTGGATGAACAGGCCGCGATTGCTGCGGAACACGGAAACGCGCGGACGTTCTTTAGTCCCTGAGATTTTTGCGCGCGTGCGCTTTTTTCGTGCAGTATAGCGTTTGTTGATGGTGTTACGGAAGTTCATAGGGTTGTACTACGTAGTGCCGGCTACTTTTTTGCCTGCTTTCCGGCGGATGACTTCGCCTTTATAACGAATCCCCTTACCCTTATAGGGTTCGGGTTTCTTGAGCGCACGGACATCGGCAGCTACTTGGCCCACCAGATACTTATCAATGCCGCTCACCTTGATGGTGTTTTTTTCGACGCTGAACGCTACGCCTTCAGCCGCCGGCACCCGCACCGGATGCGAATAGCCGATGTTCAAAACAAGATCTTTGCCCTCAACTGCCGCCCGGAAGCCGACCCCTTCAATTTCAAGTTGTTTTTCATAACCGGTTAAAACACCCTCTAGAGCGTTCATAGCCAGCGCACGAAGTGTACCCCAATTCGAGCGCGCCTGCTTTGTTTCGTCGTCGAGCTCAAAGACCAACTTGCCATCAGTAATTTTAATTTTTATATGCGGCAAGGTGGGCACGGTAAGTTCGCCCTTGGGACCACGAAAAACAATGGCCGTGGCACTGGTTTCCACTTTAACGCTTTCGGGGAGGGTAATAGGTTGTTTGCCGATTTTGCTCATAGGGTTGCGTTACCAAACTTCAAAAAGAATCTGGCCTCCGACTTTGGCTCTGCGCGCTTCTTCGCCTGTCATCACGCCTCGAGAAGTTGAGACAATAGAAACTCCGAAGCCTTGCCGAACCGAATGAAGATCTTTATAGCCTTTATAGATTCTGCGAGCCGGCGTGCTGACTATTTTTATACCGTGAATGCGCGATTCTTCGGGATTCAGGATGATAGAAACAATGCGTTTATAGCCCTTACCCTTGCGTTCAGCCGCTTTTATAAACCCGC
>JBGOTK010000080.1:0-4335 GCA_041476445.1 Minisyncoccia bacterium
ACAGTCTATCGGAGAGCCGGGAACACAGCTGACGATGCGGGTCCGCCATTTCGGAGGAGTTGTTATGTCGGACGTTACCCAGGGATTGCCTCGTGTTGAGGAACTGTTTGAAATGCGGACTCCAAAGAACGTCGCCCTTGACCCACTGCTCAATCTTGGGAGTATGTAAAAACCTCTCCGTCAGATCCAGCAACTTATTGGGTATGCGTTTTTCATGAATGTCGACATTGGAGAGCCCATGCCACCCTGCGGGCAGCGGCGCCCGGCGGAAGCCATTATAAAAAAGTAGATACTTATTTTCGGTATCGGTGCGAAATATCTCGGTAAGCAGCGAATGCGTATATTCCTCAATGCCAGACCTACGCCCGGTCACGAGTAGCCGGACGTCTACAATGATTCTCATAGGGTTTAGGGTACAGGGTGTAGCCAATAGGGTAAAGACTATTTTTCGCCCACCTAGCTCCGCCTTCCCTATACCCTGCACCCTATTCCCTATACCCCACTCATCAGACTGCCGTCGGATCGGTGAAGATAATCGATACTGTTTTGCCGATAATCTTGAAATCGTTGGTAAATGAGCGCGTGGCCAGATATTGACTGTCGAGCTCAAGTTCTTTTTCAAAACTAAGCGAAGAGGCCCCGTTTACCTGGCTGAGACCCGTCACGCCAGCACGCACAAGCAAGAGATGACGCCATTTTTCCGGATACTGCGCTACCTCCTCCGGCTCATGCGGTCTCGGACCAACGAGCGAAAGTTCACCGCGCAGCACGTTTAACAGCTGCGGAAACTCATCAACACGATATTTGCGGAGCACCCTACCCACCAGCGTCACCCGCGGATCGCGCGCCATTTTAAAGAAAGGACCGTCATTTCTCTCATTAAAAAGCGCGAGGGACGGCTTTAGCTCATGCGCATTTTTAATCATCGAACGGAACTTAAAAACCCGTACTACCCTGCCCGCGCTTACGCGCGGCAGCGTCACAAAAACCGGACCTGGAGAATCAAGCTTTATGGCCAGCGCGATAAACGGCGTAAACGGCACAAGAAAAAGTAAGGCACATAAAGCACCGAGGAGATCAATGAGGCGTTTTAAGGTAGAATAACTTTCCGTTTTAGCGTACGGGAGCGCAAAGCCGGATGGTATCGAGAGAAAGCCCTCGTTCCCCAAAGATATTCGCTTCATTTCGGTCGCTTTAGCTTCGGAACCAGACACGCTAAAATTATACCATGCACGATATGCGGCCATTACCCACATGAGAGTCGCCTTAGCTCACGACTATCTAAATCAATATGGCGGCGGTGAACGGGTGCTGGAAACTCTTACTTCGCTATTTCCGGATGCCCCGATTTACACCCTGCTCTATGACACTAAAAAAACGTTCGGCAAATTTGAAGGCAGAGTAAGAAAAACATCGTTCCTGGATTTTACGCTGGCACGCAGCGCGCACCGGCTTTTTATTCCGTTTATGCCCCTCGCCGCAGAGCATCTTAAGATTGATCGGGGATATGACCTCCTTATTTCTGAGACCGCCGGCTTTGCCAAGGGCTTCACCCTACCGCCGGGCTTAAGACACCTGAGTTATGTGCATACCCCACTCCGTTACGCTTGGGAGAACAGTTACCTCGACGGCAAGGCGTACGTCGGCGGCAAAAAGAAGCTATTCATCCTACCCGCGTTGCAGTATCTAAGGCGTTGGGATTTTGCAGCGGCGCAAAAGCCGGATCGGCTCCTTGTAAACTCTCGCTTCATCCAGGAGAAAGTGGGGCGCTACTACAAGCGCGTGGCCGAGGTAGTGTATCCACCCGTCGATCTCACCCTCTTCCGACCGATGGATCCGGATAAACGCAGCTATTTTCTGGCGATCGGCCGGCTGCTGCACTATAAAAAATTCGATCTGATCATCCGCACGTTTAACGCGCTCAATTTGCCGATCAAAATCGTGGGCGAAGGCCCCGAGGAGACAGCCCTGCGCAGACTCGCCACGAACCCGCTCATTGAGTTTTTGCCGTTTGAGGAAAGTTCCGGCAAACTCCGCGCACTCTATGCCGGTGCGCGCGCGCTCATCTTTCCGCAAGTGGAAGACTTCGGCCTCGTTGCCGCCGAAGCAACCGCCTGCGGCACGCCCGTAATCGCCTACGCTGCCGGCGGAGCGAGAGAAATAGTCAACAACGCAAACGGGCTCCTATTCAAGGAGCAAACGCCCGCTGCGCTTACAGCCGCAGTACTGGAATTTTTGGAGCGCGAGCCGATCTTTCGCACGACGCAGGTTGCGCAAACTGCCGAACGTTTTTCAAAAGAACGGTTTATTGCGGCGATAGTAAAACATGCCGCCGAAACGGCAGCGGGAAATTCCACCGGTGCTACCACCCGCTTTGCCTAAAGAATCTGCGCGCCCAAGAGCGAGAGATAGTTATTTACAAAAATAAGCGCGAATACAATGCCGACAAACACAAGACTCTCCGTAACCATGACCGGGTGCACAAATCGGAAACGCCTGATGATCCAGTAGATAAAAACTGCACTGACGAGGGCGGCGAATAAAGCAAGGATGGCATTCGTGAAGAGTGCCGGTGTCGAGAGAATGCGTTTTATAAATGAAGCATACTGCGGTGCCGGTTGTGCTGGCACGACAGGCTGACCTAAGGTAGCCGCTCCAGCTATTGAGGTGGTTTGAATGGCTACTTCAGGCGCTGCGGACCCCGGAATTTCAAGCGGCACTACGTCTGGAAAGGGTTTGGCGGAAGCGGGCGAAGGTGCGGCGGCAGGCGCAGGCAGAGGAGCAACGAGAGGTTTGGAAACTACGGAAGCAGTTTCCCTTTCCGCCGGCCGACCGAACATTTGGACTACAAACACCGCTTCTTTGCCCTTATATGCGCCCGTAGCGGCGGCAATGCCGATTTCAGTGTAGACGTTATTTAAAATATTTTCCCGGTGCCCCGTAGAGTTCATCCAGGCGTTTTCGACATCTACCGAATCAGTAAAGTTCACGGCCAAATTTTCGCCAGCAGCGGCATATTTGTAACCAGCAATATCGAACCAATGCCAGGGCGAAAGCCCTTCAGGACTCACGTGGGCAAAATAGCTTTTGGCCGCCATATCTTCCGCCTTGCGGCGGGCGGCTTCCTGAAGCGCGGGGTTTATGATGAGTGGAGACGCAGCATTCGCACTGCGATTCGCGTTTGTGAGGTCTACCAATACTGAAGGCAGAATAGAGGCTAAATAGCCCGAACCCGGCAAGGCAAAAAGTACGCCGCCGCCTATATAGCCAAGCTCGCCTATAAAAATCAAAAGCAACATTACGATGATTGCCCGGCTGCGCAAAAGGTGCGGCGCGTGATCATTACCTGCGTGCGGCACAAGGTAGTTTCGAAGAAGTCGCTTCATGCGATTGGGCATAGTATAACAAAATAATGCCAAATACTGTTTTTAAATTATGCAATATTTATAGATGAATTGCAAGATACATTAAGAATCCATAAATACAGCTGCCCGAGAAGAGAAAATTTCTTCTCGGGCATGTCAGGCGCAGCCGTTCCAAGTGAAACCTTCGCGCCTGGCATTGTAGCGTGAGTTCATGAAGCGCACGAAGACGCCCCATGCACCGATCGGCCTGAGCACAAGAGCACCCTTAGCCACGAAGGCGTAGCCCAGGTAGAGGGCCTTCGTTTTCAAGCCGCCTGTTTGCCGGACCGAGTGAAAAACCGTCTTCACGTCGGCCGGGAGTCCAGGTGCACGCCACATCGTCTTGAACACCCACAGATGCCACGGCGAGCTGAAGAAGTGAATCTCCTGCTCGATCGCCTGGCCGCGCAGCTGGGCGGCCAGGCGGCGCACTGCCTCAACCTCCGTGAAGGCGGCGATGCTGTCCATGATCGAGATCCGATCCTTGGTGACCTTCTTCCCAATGAGCCACCTGCGCATGAGCTCCGGCAGCGTGGGCCCACCCTTCTCGAACGGCACGTTGCCGCCGAGAAAGAAACGGGTATCGTCGGCTGGCCTCGTGGCCGACAGCCACTGATACCTCTCGAGCGCCAACTCAAGGCGCTTCAGAGAAGTCGCACAGAGCACGTTCCTCGAGACGAAGTGACACGGTTCGACCACGATGATTGTCTGCAAAGTCGCCTACCTCCATTGTCAAAGTAACTACTTCTAGAAAATTTATACAATAACTTATTATATTTTTCAAGTCACAGTAAGCAGCATTCAACCTTGAAGTGCAACATGGAAGACCTCGAGGGGTGTCTTCCAGCCGAGCCGTTTCCTCGGCCTCGTGTTGAGGCTCTGCTCGACATAGCGGAGCTGTGATACTGGTATCTTACGGAAGTCTGTGCCT
>JBGOTK010000081.1:0-4165 GCA_041476445.1 Minisyncoccia bacterium
ATTTCATCGGCTCTTTACCACCCGGTTTTCCCAAGGGGGTGCTCGTGCGCGTGCGCGACGAGGCTCATCGCTTTGCGATTAAGTATCATAAGCAGGTGCGGGGCAGAGAGTTCTTCGCCCGCGCGTAAAAATTTATGAAAGAATTTTGGAAAGATTTGAAAAAGCCGATATTTGCGCTCGCTCCCTTGGCAAATGTTACGGATGTAGTCTTTCGCGAGATCATCGCGAAGTACGGCAAGCCGGACGTGATGTTTACCGAATTCGTCTCGGCAGACGGCCTGGCTTCGCGCGGGCGGGAGATATTGAAACGTGATTTGGAGTACACAGAAAACCAGCGGCCCATTGTGGCACAATTTTTTACCTCTAAACCAGAGAAGATGCTTTTGGCCGCGCAGTTGGCGCGAGAGCTCGGCTTTGACGGTGTGGACATAAACATGGGCTGCCCGGACAGGGCGGTCGTGAAACAGGGGGCCGGTGCGGCGCTTATTAAGACTCCTGCCCTCGCAAAAGAAATTATCGCTGCGGCGAAAGAAGGGGCTGGCAACTTGCCAGTCTCGGTAAAAACGCGTATCGGCTTTAATCAGGTCGAAATTGATAGTTGGATTCCGACACTTTTAGTAACCGATCTCGCCGCACTATCGATTCACTTGCGTACTATGAAGGAGATGTCTAGGGTTTCAGCCCATTGGGAAGTGCTTACTGAGATAGTGAAGATGCGTCAAGCGTCAGGCGTCAAGACTTTAATTATGGGAAACGGGGATGCTATGACACTCGAAGAGGGGAAGCGGCGTGCGGAAGAAACGGGGGCAGACGGCATCATGTTTGGGCGGGGGATTTTTGGGAATCCATTTTTATTTTCGAATATGAATGATATTAAAGAAAATAAAAATGCTCAGGCCGAAGCGTCGGAGCGGGCGATCCCACTTGAGGCACGACTATCCGTTCTTCTCGAACACACCGAACTCTTCCGAAAAACCTGGGGCAATACCAAAAATTTCGACATAATGAAAAAGCATTTTAAAGCCTACGTGAACGGTTTTCCCAGCGCCTCGGAATTCCGCGTGAAACTGATGGAAGAAAAAGATCCGGAGAAAATTACTGAAATGCTAAGGGCGAAAATAGAAGAAGTTGACTTATCAAAAGTTAATGCTAGAATATAGCCGGTTCTCAAAATCTGTTTGATAACAAGGAGGTTAACCCTAAAGGAGGATATGATGCCACCAATGACGCTGAGGGGAGTTCCTGAGGTAACGGCCGAAGAAATCGATACGGTCGCTGATGGTAACGAGGAGCTCACGCGTACCATCCTCGTCACTGTGAGTCTGTTGCACATGGATGCGCGACGAGTCGGTATCTTCTGTCGTAACACGCCAGGCGGGAAGAAGGGCGACGCGTTGTGGCGTGAGTTCACGGAGCGGGTTCAGAAGAACGCGACCAATGACTACTCTTTCGAGCACTTCATGCAGGAGACGATCGCCGAGGCCGGCTACCCGATCGGGTAGAGAGGAGAATTGACATGTTCCGAGACCGTGCAACTGCCGTCGCAGACCGCGCGCATCGCATCGTGATGCGAGATGCGCAGGGAGCGCTCAGCAACGCCCGAGACTACGCTGACTGGCTCGAGATCTACCACCGGGCCTTCAGCAACGCTCTCGTGGATCCCGAGCCTCCGTACACAAAGTCCAGCTTCCCCAGCTGGTGGCCCATCTCTGATGGGTCTTTTTCGTTTTAAAACCATGTTTTTTGGCGTACACTTAGAATTTATCACTATGGCAAAGGGACCTCTAAACACCGAAGAATTTGAACGGCTTTATAAGCGATTAAATAAAGAGCAACGTGAGGCGGTTGATGAGATCGACGGGCCGGTTATGGTTATCGCGGGCCCTGGCACAGGGAAAACGCAAATTCTCACACTGCGCATCGCGAATATTTTAAAGCGCACGGATACCGACCCCGAGGCAATTTTGGCGCTTACTTTTACCGAGTCGGGCGTTATCTCTATGCGCCGCCGGCTCGCCGAGATCATCGGCTCGCGCGCCTATGAGGTAACCATTACGACATTTCATGGCTTCGCGAATGAAATCATCGGTAACTATCCGGAGGAGTTCTCGCGCATCATCGGCTCGGTAAGCATTACCGAGGTCGATCAGATCCGCGTTTTTGAACAAGTGCTCAAAGAGGCGAAAATAACATTGCTTCGGCCATTTGGTGACCCGTACTTTTATCTTAGGCCGGCACTGAACGCCGTAAACGAACTGAAGCGCGAAGGAGTATTGCCCGAGGTATTCCAAGGCATTATTGAGCTAAAGGAAAAGGAGTTTAATGCCATTCCCGACCTCTATTACGAAAAAGGCGCGCACAAGGGGAAGATGAAAGGCACTTATCAGGAGGTAAAAAAGAAACTCGAACGTAATAGGGAACTTGGCGTACTCTACGCCGACTACGAAAAGGCCCTCCGCGAAAACAAGTTTTACGACTATAACGACATGATCATGGAGGTGCTGCGCGTGCTTCAGGGGAACCGCGATCTCTTATTAACGCTTCAGGAAAAATACCAGTACTTCTTAGTAGACGAACATCAGGACACGAACAATGCGCAGAACCGCATTCTCGAACTCCTCGCGAGTTTTTACGACACGCCGAATTTATTCGTGGTGGGGGATGAGAAGCAGGCTATTTTCCGCTTCCAGGGCGCCTCGCTCGAGAACTTCCACTACTTTGAAAATCTTTATCCCAAGGCCAAGCTCATCACACTGACCGCGAATTACCGCTCGACGCAGACTATTCTCGACACGGCTCGATCCCTCCGCAAAGAAAGCCCCTATCTCGCAAAAATCGCCGAGCATCCCGAGAGGCAAATTTACCTGTACGAATTCTCGCGGCCAGAGGCGGAGCATTATTTTTTGGCAAAAAACGTAAAGGAGCATCTGGCTAAAGGCGCCTCGCCTGAGGAAATCGCCGTGCTCTTTCGTGATAACCGCGATGCCCTGCCCATCGCGCGCATGTTCGAAAAGTTCGGCATACCGTTTTCCATCGAGTCCGATCGCAATATTCTGGTTGATCCGGATATCAAAAAATTGATTCTGCTTCTCCGTGCCGTAATCCACTACGGCGAGGACGGCTGGCTACTTCAGGCTATGCACATCGATTTTCTTAAGATTGATCCCCTGGATCTCTACAAGATTGCTGACAAGGCGCGAAGTGAAAAACGCACCGTCTATGATTTTATCGGTAGTAAGGAACGACTTTCCGAGCTTCAGACAACATCAGTGGATGTCCTTAACGCGTTTTCTGAATTTCTGAAACAGGCGGCCCTCGGCGCAAAAAACAGCGGGGCAGCAGATGCGCTCGAACATGTGGTACGCGAGTCCGGTTTTTTGAAACACATTCTGGGACTGCCGGATCACTTGGATAAGCTCGACAAACTCTCGGCGCTCTCTGATGAACTACGGAAACTTATCGAAAACCATAAAGACTTCACGCTCGCTAAATTTCTGGAGTACATCGACATGCTCTATGAGCACGACGTGCTTATCCGGAGCTCGGGGATAGCCTATGCGCTGAAGCGTGTGCGGCTCATGACAGCTCATCGCTCAAAAGGGCTTGAATTCGAATGCGTGTATATCACGAATCTTTTCGATACGCATTGGGGCAATCGACGGCGGAATAATCACTTTGAATTGCCCCGGGAGGCATTTTCTTTGCGCTCGGACTCGGCTGGCGAACGGGTGGGTGACGAAAATGAAGACGAACGGAATCTTTTCTATGTGGCGATTACCCGCGCCAAGCGGGAGGTAATCTTGAGCTACGCCAAGACCGCGCCTACCGGCCGGGAACAGCTTCCCTCGCAGTTTTTGGAGGAAATCGATCCGAAATTTATCGAACAAGGTGACGCAGCGCCCTATGAGAGTGAATTCGAGTCCGGGCGAGAGATTGTATTTGCAGCGCCCATTATCAGTGCGCCCGATATTCGCAATAAGGAGTTTATCCGTGACCTATTCACACGTTACGGTCTCTCGGTTACCGCGCTTAATAATTATCTGGAATGCCCGTGGAAGTATTTTTACAGAAATTTAGTACGTATTCCCGAGGCACCACAAAAGCAACTCGTGTACGGCATTGCCGTGCACGCAGCCCTTAAAGATTTTTTTGATCGCTGGCGCGA
>JBGOTK010000082.1:0-4121 GCA_041476445.1 Minisyncoccia bacterium
GGGGGTAGAGAAGCGCACGGACAAGTATGGTAAGCAGGATAATCGCCAGACCAAGATCGTGAAAGGCAATATATTGATAGATAATTACAAGCGCATTAAAGAAGGGGCGGTAGAAAATTTGATAGAACATAGAAACAAAACGTACTCAGGCACGCGCCTGCCCGCCAGTGGGCGAGTTTTCACATCATAGAGGGCATTGCCTACTTACGCAACTTGCTTCCGTCCCGGTTTAAAACATGGAGCGTCTGACCAATCTCCCGTTCGGTCGCCGCGAGCGCCTCCGGCAGCACATATAACACTACATCTCGGGGCGGAGTGCCCCAATGGTCAGATAACTCCTTTAGCGCGCGGTAAAAACGCCGTCGGACCCGATTTCGCTTTGTGGCCCGCCGTTCGACTTTCTTCGCCACAATAACGGCAAACCGGGCGTAAGGGAGCACTGATGCTGTCTCCTTCGTAAAAAAGAGCGGCGTACGGACTCCGGAGTACCATCTACGCTTGGCGATGACTTCCTTGGTGAGCCGGAGCTTCTTTTTGAGCATTAAAAAGAGGTTGTGCGCCGCGCCGGACTAACGCGCCTATACCGAAATGCGTTTTCTGCCCTTGGCTCGTCTGCGGGCGAGCGTTCGTCTGCCTCCTGGGGTGCGTGACCGTTTTATAAACCCGTGGGTGCGTGACCGTTTTCGCTTTTTAGGCTGATACGTTTGCGACATACTGCCCAGTATCAACCAAAATACAAAAGAAATCAACTTGTCTTTCTTTAAAAATATTGCGCACGATAGATTATATACCATTATCCACAACCCATGCACAGGTTGTCTAAAAAGAATGTCTTGCGCCCAGTTTTTTTTAAAAAATAATGTACTATAATACTTCGTAAGTTCCTTTGGAAAGTTTTTGAAGCTTGTATCTGGTGCTTTAACAGGATGTTTCGAGAATATTCCACCTGCGAAGTTCATTCGCCTGATTTAACTTCGCCGCCCAACGTATTATCATGTAACTACTCTTTCCCCTATGACTGAAATTGAACTTGAAAAAATATGGCACTCCGTTCTTTCGGAAATCGAACTACAGATTCCGAAAGCGAGTTTTGCTACCTGGCTGAAAAGTAGTCGTCTCATTGATAAACGCGACGGCATGGCCCTCGTTTCTTTGCCGAATAACTTCACGAAAACATGGGTGGAAAATAAATATAACAAGATGATACTTGGCTCTATTAGGCTGCTTGATGAAACCACGAAAAACGTCCGATTTATCGTGCAGGGCGCCGACGCGCCGCCGCTCAAACCGCCCAAAGAGGATTCGCTCTCTAAGATTGAGTTTGAAAAGAAGCAGCTAGCCTTCCCTGAATTTAAAATTGACCCGGAGACCAATTTAAACCCCAAATATACCTTCGCTACGCTGGTGGTTGGATCGGCCAATGAACTTGCCTATGCCGCTGCCCAAGCAGTCATCCACGAAGTCGGCAAGAAATATAACCCGCTTTTTATATACGGCGGCGTGGGACTCGGCAAGACTCACCTCATTCAGTCGACGGGCAACGAGATCAAGAGCCTCTATAGGAGCAAGGTCAAAGTAAAGTATGTTACCTCAGAACTGTTCACCAACGACATTGTCTCCGCCATCCGAGCCAAGCGCATGGATGACATGAAAAGGAAATACCGAGACGTCGACGTGCTCATTATCGACGATATTCAGTTCATTGCCGGCAAGGAAAAAACCGAGGAAGAGTTTTTTCTTACTTTCAACGCCCTCCACGAACAAAACAAGCAAATTATCATATCCTCAGACCGACCACCCCAATCGGTGCCGCTGCTTGAGGAGCGCTTACGCTCTCGCTTTGAGGGCGGCATGGTGGCCGACGTCTCCTACCCTGACTATGAAATGCGTATCGCCATTTTAAAGACTAAGCTCACCGAACGCGGCAAGGAGCTGCCCGAGGAGGTGATAAATATAATCGCTCAAAAGATGAAACGTAATATTCGCGAGCTTGAGGGGATTTTGAATATTCTCTTCTTCTATCAGGAACAGAAGCGCGTAGCCGTTACCCCCTCGCTAGTCGATGAGATTATTAGGAAACACACACAAAAAACGCCGGAGAATATCACGCCAAGCCATATTATCAAATCAGTTGCCGCATTTTTTGAAATTTCACTTGAAGACCTCACCGGACATTGCCGAAAGAAGGAGGTAGTGATGCCGAGACAAATCGCCATGTATTTATTGCGCGACGTTCTTGAGCTTTCGTATCCTTATATTGGGGACATCGTGGGGAAGAGAGACCATACAACTGCCATTCATGCTTTTGAAAAAATTACTCAGGAGGTGAATAAAAACAACGATCTGAATCAAAAGCTCACCTTGGTCAAGGAACTTATCAACAAAAACAAAGAATGATATCCGCTCATTATCCCCATAGCCTCGCCGGATCCGCGCCCATATTTAGATGTCCTTCGTCTCTTATCCACTTATCCACTCCCTAATAACTACTATAACTAATCTTTTATACTAGTTTATATTATTACTGTTACTGATGAAAATCATCGCGCTTAAAAATAATTTAAAAGAGGCGCTGGTAATTGCCGAGAGGGGGGTAGGCGAGAATGCTAACTTGCCTATTTTAAAAAATGTTTTGCTTAGGGCCGAGAACAACACACTTATACTCTCCTCCACCAATCTTGAGATCGGTATCACGGTGCGCGCCTCGGTCAAGGTTATGGAGCCTGGCACAGCAGCAGTCTCCGCCTCTGTATTCGGCGCGCTCATTTCGAATATTCAAAACGAGCGACTGAACATTGAGGCGCAGGGAGGCCATCTTGAGATACGGTCGGATAACAGCGAGATAACGCTGCCGCTTGCCCAGGTTGACGACTTTCCCATTATTCCGGCAATTGAGAACGATGCCGAATACCTTGAGATAAGTGCCTCAGTTCTCCGCGAGGCACTGGAGCGAGTTCTCCTCGCTGTCCAGTTCTCCGATATTAGGCCGGATATAAGCGGCGTATTGTTCAATCTCGAGCCGGACGGCCTCATTATTGCCGGAACCGATATCTTCAGACTTGCCGAGAAACGCCTCGCAAAAAGCCTTTATCAGACCACCTATGAGCGGGGCCTGCAGTGTATCGTGCCGCTTAAGACCGTGCAGGAAGTGCTCCGACTCCTCAAGGATGATGAGGGGGTACGCTGTTATTTTGAGGAGAGCCAGGTTCTTTTCAGAAGCAAGAACGCGGAAATTGTCTCGCGCCTGGTGAACGCGAATTTTCCCGATTACCGCGGCATGAAAATCATCCCGACTGAATTTAAAACCGAAGTCGAGTTTGAGCGCGAGGAACTCATGAATGCTTTAAAACTTTCAAGTTCGGTGGGGCAAAGCGCGACCGACGTTAAGATGCAGATAAGCGACAATGGCAAAAGCTTTGAAATTCTCTCTACTGAAAAGAGTTTCGGCAAAATGAAATCAACCATACCGGCTCGGGTGACGGGGGACGCCATGACAGTGCTATTCAATTGGCGCTACCTCTACGACGGTCTCAAAGGATTTACTGATAAGAAGGTGACGCTGTGGCTAACGGGTTCTGACAAGGCCGCGATGCTTAAGTCGGGCGATCAGTCGTATCTCTATCTCCTCATGCCCGCGCGGCAGTAGCAAACAAGCGAAGAGCGAGTAGTGAAAGGCGATAAGTGGGGAGGTCCCGCTTTGGCGGAATAAATTGGACGACCCGTCTCGATAACACATCGTGATTTTCGGACAACTATGATACTAGAAAGGGTCTGAAATACGATTGTAAAATTCAAATTTTCTTTTTTGATATTCTCGCAGTGGTAGTCCATTGGCCTCCTCTTTCAGGAGCTCGTATTCTTTGAGTAAATTTTTGTTGTGCGATAACGCCTCATAAAGTTTTTTGTGTAGCTCTATATCTTTGGAATCTTTTAGACCCAAGTAAGCATCAATGCAGTAGCCATTCTTAACTGTTCTCCATAAAATCTTTTCTGGGACCGTAATCTGTGGTTCCCCTAAAATTAGAATAATTTGAGGTGAAATATTTTGGAAATCTCCCGAATCAACTACTATGCTTAGGTCGATATCGTTTAATCCAGAAATACCTAGTGCCAACGCGCCA
>JBGOTK010000083.1:0-4036 GCA_041476445.1 Minisyncoccia bacterium
AGCCACATCCGGGAAGAGCGAGAGCCAAGGCATGAGCCGCGAGGTAGCGTCTGTAGAAGTCGGTTCTGCGCCGGGAACTGGCTCACCTGCTGGTGGAGGCGAAGGCGCTATTTCGGGTGCGGGAAGCGAAATAGGTTGAGGTTGAGGTTGAGGTTGAGATTGAGACGTTGGTGTAGCGGCAGGTATTGGCGGCGGAGGCGTTGGTTCCGGCGCGGGCGGCATCGGCAAACTAGAAGTAGCGGAGGTTGTCGTACTCGTAGTTTCAGTGGTCGTCACGGTATTTGAGGCGTCTTCTGTTTGTGGCGCAACTTCTTCCACAATTTTTTTGAGATTCACATCCACCCTTGGCGTCTGGTCGCCCAAAAAATCGGTTTCCTGAAGATCAAACATCTGATCAGCGGATATTTCGACCCTGGGGAGTTTGGCAAGTTCTGCCGGGTCGAGCGGCGCCTCTTCTTTGGTATTGCCGAAAATATCATGGGGCACGGCGTAACGGATATTGAGCCACACCGCATCGATGAATACCGGCTGCGGCGTCGCCTTATCTGAAAGCGAAGTGACACGCACGGAAATATTTTTAAGGTCATCGGGATTCGAGTACGGCAGCGTATAGGCGAAGTAACCGTCGTGAAGGTAGTTCGAATAATTTTGGTCGAGCGTGAGTTCTTTAAGCGTCTGCCAAGTTTCTCCATCGTCTGTGTAATCAATTACCAATCGGTCGTGGCTCCCCGGCGCGCCTTCGGCCATGAGCGACAGATTGAGCGTGATGAACTGGATAGTTGCGCTCGCATCTGGCAGCTCGTCGAAAACAAAGTTACCGAGGCGCATCTCGCGCCGCGACGTAAAAACGGTGTACTCGGGCTCCGGGGGCGCGGTAATTTCACCTGTCGAGGATGTGGTAGTTGTCGTACCACTCGCCATTTCGCCCTCCATGCTCGGCATCACCACTTCGGAAGACGTCGGCGTGGAGGTGGCTTCCGGTGATGAAGTTGCGGCTGGTTCGGGTGCGGACACGGGCGCGCTTAAGGTTGGAGAGGAAGGTTCAGCAGCGGGTGGTGGTGCGGCTTCGGCCGGCGCTGGCGTCGGTGACGGCTCGGGCGACGGTTCGGGAGAAGGCGGCGGTATTGGCTCTGGCGGCAGAGGCGAGGGTTCGGGGGCGGGCGGTGGAGGGGGTGTCTCCCCTTCCTGTGCATCCGCGCGGTCGATAAGCGACGCAAAAAGTTTTTCGACAGGCGTGAATAAACTTGATGAGCTCGCGGTTGATGACGCGCCCGCGGGAGATGTCGTGGCCGCGCTCGAGGCATCATTTGCCGGAGCCGCCAACAGAGACGGGATAAGCAGATTCAGGTCCGCATAAAAAGAATCGTTGTAGGCGGAGTTCGTCGAGTTGAATTCGGTAAACTGCGCGTGATCGCCGAGGTCAAGCGAACGAACGTGTTTGATGTTCTCCCAGGTGCCGGAAACAGTCTCGGGAAAGGCCCGCGCCTCTTTGACCTGCAATGAGTTTAAGGCTGAGATCGAACTCCCCAACACGAAGAGCACAAACAGGACGGCGACGGGAATCGCATAGCGCGAACGGCGCACAAACGCCACCAGCTGATGCCAATAGAGAATCGTTTTTTTACGAACTTTCACTATTTCTTCGGTTACTGGCGGACGAATATCCTGCATGCTCATGTGAAAAGAAACCGAGCCCAGTCGGAATACTCTTATTTTACCGTAAAAGTGAGCAACCTGTGTCTAAACTGGGGACAAAATAGCTCGAGCAAAAAACAGCTTTTTGCCGTTTTTTAACATGGACTGACTATTCTCTTGTCTACTGACAAATATCAGGTTTGGTCGTCGTAGCACTAATCACTCCATCGTTTACGGTTACATAGGTAATGCCGCTACCATCACTATCTCCCATGGCCAGACAACCAGGTATAGAGTCCGAAGCTATATGAACACTTAATTAGCCCTTCCCTTAACCGCCCCACTGTCCAGTCTTACGATCGTAGGACTGGACACCTTGTTCTCTCACCCCCAGCCTTCTCCCCCGCATCCATAAGTGTCCTATTTGACGATCGTAGAATCGGACACTATACTATGGGCTATTTACTATCAGAAGTGCCGACTTAAAAGGCACAGAGGATGTGGCGGGTCAAAATACTAAATTAATACTAAGCGGCTTACTTCATGAAAGGCGGAAAGACACTGCAGCTACTTGAGGCTATCGCCGAAACTGGTATACGGTCGCTTGAACTCGCGCAAGTAATCTTAGAGAGTGGGTATCGAGCTTCTCATGGGAAGCTCGAGTGGGAGCTTCAGAAAAAACTCAACACACGTGAGAAACGAAAAAGAGAAAAAGAATCCGCCAAGCGATATTATAGTTTACTTTACAAGCTAAGGCGGGATGGCCTTATCAAAAAGGACAGCGATCAAATGCTTCATATTACTGCCTTCGGCAAACAAGTTGTCGAACGCTTACAAGCACGAATGCGCCGTGATCTCCCCAACACACACTACAGCGCTCAGGCTTCAAATCGTTTCATTATTGTCGCCTTTGACATTCCAGAAACTGAACGGAAAAAGCGAGACTGGCTACGAGAAGTGCTAAAAACTTTGAACCTCACGATGGTACAAAAAAGCTTATGGATCGGCAAAATGAAACTTCCGCAAAATTTAATTGACGATCTTCACCGTGTACGCTTGATGGATTGCGTGGAGATTTTTGAGATCACGAAATCAGGCAGCCTGAAACATATTATCTAATCCGCGCCTGCGAATTCTTAGGCGATGCTTCTCTAGTGTCCAGTTCTACGATCGTAGAACTGGACACTAGAGAAAAGTGGATTCAAGCATTTTAGGCTCTGCTTTCACTGTTCGATTTTAACCCTTCACTTGTCTGACCTATCCCTCATGCCGCTTCGCGAGATCGTAGTGATGCACTAGCTTATTCGCAAACTCCCAGTTTAAATTCTTAAAGAAAGAATTGATATAGTCCTTGCGGTTCACGCCGTAGTCGATCATATAGGCATGTTCATAGACGTCGAGAGCGATGAGCGGCACCGCTCCCCAGACGGCAATGTTATGCGCGTCCGTCCCATAGGTGTGGAGCCGGTTGTCGCGGTAGTCATAAGCGAGAATCCCCCAGCCGCGCGCGGCAATGCCGGTCGAGACCATGTCTTCCTGCCACTGCTCATACGACTCGAAATCACTTTCGATCATTTTGAGAAGTTCTCCGCCCGGCTTACCGTTTCCGCCAAGGTGCCCAAAATACACCTCATGCAGCTTCATGCCGTTTATGGAGAAGGTCTCCTGACGCTTGAGTTCGCCGATATAGCTATACGATGCATTTGCCTCCGCCTTGTCGGCGAGTCTGATCTTCTCCTGTATCTCGTTCGATTTTTTTACGTAGCCCTGATAGAGCTTCAGGTGCTCAGTGAGCATTTTTACCGAAAGACCGTCCAAATCTTTTTCAAACTTGAAGTCGTCCGGCGTATATTCTTTTTTCATACCAGGTAGTAGAAATTCGATTAATAGCCCTCATCTGCCGCGTAGCGAAATCGAATTTTCACTACCTGGCATACGGTCCAGTTATAAATTATGCGCGCGTGAACTCTATCTCGTAATACTAATCGTCACCTCAAGTTCAGCCGCTGGCGCTAGTACCGTTACCCGGCGTGTATTTGGATCCGCAAAGACACTGTAGCCGCTGTTGTAGTTGGTGTTATCTGTATAGAAACCCGTTGATGGATCCGAGGGCATGATCGAAATGTAGGTCGGCACAATGCAGTTGGCAATGTCATAGGTACTAGTAGTTGCCATATTGGTGCCCGTCGGTGAAGAAGTAGGCAGTGGGCCGGCCGCGCAGGTCCAGTTGCCGTTGTTGTCCGCCATATTCTGGCCGATGGCATTCAAAATCGCATTTACGTTCGAGAAGCGCTGGGTGTTCCTAGCCTGGGCGAACTGGCGGGCCGGGTTTAAGGCGACGATCACGATTCCTGCGAGAATCGCGATAATGCCGATGACGACCAAGAGTTCGATAAGGGTG
>JBGOTK010000084.1:0-3901 GCA_041476445.1 Minisyncoccia bacterium
ACTCGGCACAAAAAATACCACACTCTCTAGCTGCTAGGAGATTCTAACGTCATCACTACCCCGCTCTAGTAACAAATTAAGGGCTTTGATCGTGGTATAGTTTAGCTATGGAAAGATTTCCGAGATCTGAAGGCGACAATACAGAACCAGCCATGCCATCGGCACCGGGAAAATGGAATCCCCACGGAACAGAACCACCACCGATGACTCCAGAATTTGGTGTTGTTGAAATACCAACTACCGAAGCCCCCGTTCCAAATGAAAGAAAAGAAGAGAGTGAAGAAAAACCTCTTATCCCTGTCCTTGATCGTGAATTGATGAGCATAGGGACGCGAAGCCTAGAGCAAAAAGCTGAGTTCGTAAGCGAGCTATCAAACTTGCCACCGGACGCCGAAGTATATCTTTATCATGGTCTCAATGGCGGACTTGGTGCGGCACTTGGCGTGTTAGAGTCTCCCGATCATGGTGTGCGGCAAATTAGCGGCCCCTGTCTCTCGCTCTATCCGGTTGGCCAATTTTGGAAACCCGGTGATGTGGGTTTTCGTTATTCGGTTCCGCGCGGGTTAGTTGAATTTCCCGGTGAACACAACCTCAATGCACAAATTAGAATCAACAGTCTGGGATCAGGATTGCTCATTGGAGATCGTACTGCTCTTCCCGTCACCGAATTCAATGGTGAAGTGATGCGGACAGATAGGAAAGAAGATATTTATGAAGAGAGGATCATAAACGGAGTCACCGAAGATGTATCAGTAGGAGAAAGAACAGTAGAACTCACGGACAGAGAAAAAGAAGAGGCGTTAAAAATAATGGAGAAAATCGCAGAGTTAAAGACAAATGCCACTGATTAAGCCCTTTTTATTTCTTCGGTGCGTACTATGGTCGTGTGTCTCCGGCACCTTTTTGTTTTTAAAAAGAGAATCTCAAAAAAAGAAACCCCCCGTCGTACAACGAACGGAAGGTTCCCGAACGGCCGACAGCGGGGCTGGTAGAGTATGCTGAACTTCACGAGAGGAAAAATCGTCGCACCTTCGCTTCGAACCGCGGAAACCCGACGTAGGCTGCCACGAAGCTACAGAACGCGAAATCGAGGACACCGAGCGAGATTTTCCAGTAGTTCATATGTTTCCTCCTAAGTTAGATTATATACTAATTTTGCAGCTGTGTCAAACATTGTACGTTTTCCTCTTTCGTGAGGAGCGTATTATAATCAAAAAGACGACAATCTTTAACCATTTATTAGATTCATGAAAATAGGAGACACCATAAAAGACTTTAAATTAAAAGCCTATCACAACGGCAAAGAAATAAAGCTTAAACTTTCCGACTATAAAGGGAAATGGCTTATCGTCTTTTTCTACCCGGCCGACTTTACTTTTATTTGCCCGACCGAGCTCGAAGAGATGGCGCATGCCTATAACGAGTTCAAGAAACTCGATGCCGAAATTCTTTCTGTTTCGACGGATACAGTATTTGTGCACAAAGCCTGGCACGATCATTCGAAGGCGGTTGGGAAGATCAAGTTCCCGATGGTAGCGGACCCGACGGGCGAACTCGCCCGCGAATACGGAGTATATATCGAGCAGGGAGGGGACGCGGGCCTCGCGCTGCGCGGCACCTTTATTATTGATCCGGACCAGAAGCTTACCGCGCTCGAAATTCACCATAATGACATCGGTCGGAGTGCCAAGGAGCTGCTGCGTAAACTACGGGCCGCATCATTTGTAAGAAAAAGCGGCGGGGCCCTGGTTTGTCCCGCGGCCTGGGAGCCAGGCCAAAAAACGCTGAAGCCCGGCATGGACTTAGTTGGGAAGATCTAAACTTCTTTGCTTCGCTCAATAAGTAGCCCCGCCTCTACCTACCAGGCATGTTCGGCGGGACGCCTGAAAACACGAATCTGCCCCAAGAGGCGGATGGCGTTTTCTAGTCGGAGCCGATGGTCGGAATCGAACCGACGACCCACGCTTTACGAAAGCGTTGCTCTACCAGCTGAGCTACATCGGCAAAACAATACGTACATACAATACTATTGGCCGGCGTCTTTGGCAACGATGGGACAGGGAAAACCGCTTTGCCAAATAGCCGACTTTTGCTATATTAATAGCAATCTATGAATGAGGTGGTACAACATCGACTTGAGGCGGTTTTTGAGGTTGGTAATGTGTTGGAAGAGGTAAAAGCCTACTGGCTCGAAAAAATCGGCGCCATGCCTGAGGCACTGCAGTTCGAAGCAATAAATCTTTTTGAGTATATGCCGGAAGATCTTGGTTGGTTTAAGGACATACAGATTAAGAAAGAAGAGGCGCTTAAAGCGGGTGATAAGGCAAAGTGGGAGGCAATCGTGACCGAGGAAAAAGAAAAATTGTCGAAATTCATTAACGGCTAATTCATATTGTATGGATGAAAGAAAAAGATTTGAACAGCCAGTACCAGGATCAGTAGACGAAGGCGAAGTGCGTGAAGCCACTGTTACTCCAGAAACCTTCGCCGATCGTATCCATGATCAAATGGATGCACAGGGCGTAGAAGTGTCAGAGCCCGACAAAGAAACTTTCAAAAAATTAGGCCAGGAACAGGATGAAATTCGCGGAGGCGTCATTAGTCGCATTGCGGGCACGCGTGTCGCCAAAGCCATTTATGCAGGGATGGGTGTACTTTCTCTGGCTGCTGCTATGGAAATGGGTTCGGCAAAAGAAGCCGAAGCAGGAGGGCATCGGCACAGAGGCTCGGGGGTGACCGTTGGCGTAGGTTTCGGCAGCGTTTTTACTCCCGGGGGACCCATAGACTATAACCGGACCATAGAGCAGGACACGCGCAGAATGGAGATTGGAACAAATGCGGGAACTCGGCAACAGCAAATTGGAGCTCAGCGCGATGAGGCGGGCTGGCGGGCCTCGAATGAATTAGAGCGGATTAGATCGCATGAGCGGATAGAAACGGCTCGACAAGAAGCTCGGGCCAAGGCCGAAGCAGCTAGGGCGGAAGTTCTAGCAAAGCGAGAAGAAAGTCGAGATGCGGCTCAGATTAGAAGAGAGCAGCTAAGGGCTAATCGTGATGTGATACAGGCGCTCTCAAAACAATTAGCCAAGGAAAAGGATCCGCAGGTCCGATTGAAGCTTATTGAAGATCTTAAAACATTGCGCACGGGGCGCACTGTTGAGCAGCCAGCTGAAAAACCGCCAGTGACAATCAATGAATAACATGCAGCACGACGAGCTTTTAAAATCCATAGAAGAATTAAACGTACAAACCCGGCGCTTAGGCGGGTGGCTTTGACGTAGAGACAAAGCGGAATGAACTTAAAGAACTGCAGTTTGCGATAAGCGATCCTGATCTCTGGAAAAATAAGGAAGTGGCGGAGGCGAAGACGAAGGAATATGGCAGGTTAAAAGCGCTTTTAGAGCGTTTTGATGAGCTTGAAACGCACGTAGTTGTGCTTAGCGAAACGCCCGATGAAAATAGCTACTTTGAGGCCCAGCGGCTTTTACACTCGCTCGAGGTAGAAAAACTCTTTACGGGAAATTACGACAAGTTTGGTGCGACACTCACCATTAATGCCGGTGCAGGTGGGCAGGATGCGGAGGACTGGGTGCATATGCTCCTCACAATGTATCAAAATTATGTTGCGGCGCGTGGCTGGAGGATGCGCACCTTGGACGAGTCGGAAGGTGACTTTCAATCTAAAACCGGCCGGCGGCCTTTGCGGAATGTCACCATAGAAATTTCAGGTGACTATGCATTCGGTTTTTTGAAACACGAGTCCGGCGTGCACCGATTGGTCCGCATTTCACCCTTTTCTTCAAAGCAGCTGCGTCATACCTCGTTTGCACTGGTAGAGGTATTGCCGGACCTACCCCCGCTCCACGCGGAGAAACTGCATATTCCGCCCCAAGATCTAAAG
>JBGOTK010000085.1:0-3827 GCA_041476445.1 Minisyncoccia bacterium
CCACATGGATGTGCATAAAAGCATGCGGGAATATGTTGAGGCGAAGAAAAATATAAGCAAATCGCAAAGGAAAAACGGCAAAGCATTTTATATAAAAGACAGCGCCTTAAGCAAAAAGGTTGCCTCCGGCGGAAAGGGAAAAAAAGTGGCAGTTTCGGAAAAAGAACTAGCCCGTTTTGGGAAAAGCGAACTTCTCCAAATCCCTGGACCACATAACTATAAAAATGCCGCGATCGCTGCCGCAGTAGGACGCTATTTAAAAGTACCGGAGAGCATCATAGAAAAAACACTCAGGAGTTATCGCGGGCTTGAGCACCGCTTGGAACTCGTGCGCCGCATTGGCAACATTCATATCTATAACGACTCGGGTTCAACAAACCCACAGACCTCAGCCGCCGCAGTTCGCTCCTTTCCTGAAGCAAAAATCCTTATTGTGGGCGGCGCGGATAAAAACTTAAACTACGCTCCCCTAGCCCAAGCCCTCAAAAACTCCAACACCAAGCTAGTTGTTCTCTTCGGTCAAAACAAGCAAAAAATCGGCAAGACGATTTCGAAGTCAGGCGTACCAATGATTTATAAAACTACTCTTCTTGATGCCTTAAAAACCGCGCTTCAAACGGCGGACAAGGCAAAAGAAAAAACCGCAATCGTCTTCTCTCCTGGCTCAACAAGTTTTGATATGTTCAACAATTACAAAGAACGCGGTAAAAAGTTTAAGGAATTGGTGCGGAAATTATAACGCTATTTGAAATTGTTTGCCCGTCTTCTTAGCTCCTCTTTCATCCGCGCAACCTCCTCGAGCGCCATCTCCTCAAACGGAATGCGCCGGGCACCAAGCCAGTCAAAAGCCTTGTCTACATCATCCCCTTCTAAGAGCCCTGCGAATTCTTCCGCTTCTTTTTCTGAGAGCCGTTCGGCCACGCGCGACATAAGCCGCAGACCGATGAGTTCTGAAATTGAAGCCAAAAGTTGCAGCTTTTGTGCCTCGGGTAAAGGGGCGAGTCCCAACTCTTCGATGATATTCCCCTTTAGTGCTTTTTGGATGAGCGAGGATTCCATGGTTAGCGAGCAGTCGCCTCTTTAGCCAACTTTCCTATCACAAAGTACCGTTCATAAAATTCACCGACATCAAGCCCCTGCGCCACTTTATACTCCTCAAACGGCAAAGAGTTTAACTTTTTAATAATAGCATCTTTAAAACGCAGGCGGTGCATAATATCGCGATGGTTATTGTTATGAATACCCTCCGGCCAGTGTTCGGAATCCCAAAACCCTTTGACCTTGATGAGATCGAGCATGCGCATGGGCGATATTTTTTCTGTCCCGTGGGCAATGAGTTCATACTCACCCGACGCAAGTCCCGAGAGTCGTTCTCCCGTTTTGAAACGTATAATTTCGCTTATGGCAGTTGGATCACTCGGCATCGCCTCTGGTTGCACCTCAAGCAGGCCGCCTAAACGACTGGCGTCCATATCGGGTGTAGGGAATACTGTGTAAGGCAACGTATTCGAAGGGAGCGCCGTATGCTCTATCAAGATCTCGGGCGATGCCACGCGCGGAACTTCAATATCATAGAGCGAGGGTGCGCCTGCTTCTGAAGTCGGGGCGGACTCGGTAACAGAAACATTTGATGTCCCCTCTAACGTCTCGGGCATCGACGGAGGTTTTGGGATTTCTCGCGAAGCCCAATCGGTTGGTGCCGGACTCTCGAGACCATACCGCACACCATGATCGCCCAACGAGGCACTATAGCCGCCTTTATATGCATAGCGATCCCACGGAATCTTTACGCCTCTAAACTGTGTATCAAGCGCCTGTATTGCCTCCGGAGTTTTAAATTTATCCTGCATCTCATTCACCACACTCTGTACCATATCGCGACGAAACGGCACCATGTCTCCCGGATGCCACATAGCGGGCAAGTTGCTCGCTTTGTAGAATTCCTCCCGTTTCAACTCCCATAGCCGTTCCTCGAGCCAAATGCGCTGTCCCTGCGTAAGACGCGCCCATTCACCGTGCTCGCTCATGGCTTGAGCTATGGCCTTGCGCGCTTGATGAATCGGTCCCTCGCCAGGTGCAAATTCGAAGTACAGCGAGGTGTCTGTTTTCGCTGCTTCCCGCGCCTCAAGTATTTTCGTGATTTTATCTCCAAGATTATCGGTCGCAGGCGACACTGCTTCCGCAGGAATCTCTGGCGATTCAGTGGGAAGCGCGGCGCTTGCCTGCGCCTCATTAAGACCAAAAAACTCACTAAAGAACTGCGTATGGCGAAGCATGGAAAAACCAAAACCGCCCACGACTCCTGCTGCCACGGAGCCACCCACACGCCATCGATGCTTGGAGCGTTCCGATTTTTCCATTTCACGTGCCTTATCCTGCATATGTCTTATTACGTCCATTCCTGTAACGCCATGTTCGAGACGATTTTGTTTGACCAGTTGCGCCCACTCGGTTTTCGTATCTTCGTTCAATTGCTCGTTCACCGACTGTCCAAGTGCAATCGCTACTGCCATTTGCTTTTCGTAAACCATTTTTGTCTTCTCGTAAACTTCTTCGAGTCCATCCCAGCTGCCCTGAATTTCGGCATGCGCGATAATTGCGTGCATTTTTTCGGCAACGTTCTCGGGCGTGAGATTGTCCCAGGAAATAACATCCTCAAGTTTTGTCTCAACGATCGGTACGTCTTTCGGCACATCTTCTCCAGCTTCATTCCTAACCATCATGCTACCCATCGAGCGGCCTAGATCATTAAAATCTTCAGTGTTCGCGAGTTTACCTACCGCGCGACGCTTCAGGAATTCATACGTACCAAACGCCGTGCCCGCGCCAGCAAGTACTCGCCGCGCGGCGAATACACCTGTACCGAGTCCCGGCGCAAGAAAGGCACCGAGGGTAAGCGCACCGCTTATGCCGGTACGCAGGCTAAGAAGACTCGCTGCACCCTTCGTAATCCGACCACTATCTCTAAAGCGCTCCAAACGGCTCATGTTTTTATCCTTGAGCCAGCGATAGCCATCCATGACACGGCCCAAAAAATTTCTCCCGGGTTTACTCTTCTGCTCATTAATAGAGTGTTCGCGCCAGCCTATTTCCTCATGTACAGCACTTTTAATATCTTCATGCACTGCCTCAGCACGGGCCATTTCATATGCGGTGCGTGCTGCCTCCAACTTCTCACCATATTCCGGATCGGGCTCCTCCGGCTTTAGTCCCTGCGACTCAAGCGCGTGATAGGTTTTTTCCGCCGCTCTCATTCTAACACGCCATGGATTACTCGACTCAGGCTCCTCATGCCACGCAAGTATATGTGGTGAACCCCACAAGCCGACCAAAGGCACTCGTTCATCTTCTGGCGCGGCGAGAACTTCTGATTCGTTCGATTCACCAGTACTTCTTGTTTGGTTCTGCTGAATTTCCCACAGAGGAATCTCGATTGGCTCCTTCCCCTCTTCACCAGGAATTATAAGGGAAGTTGGTTTAAAAGCCTCAGGATATAGTTCGTTGATACGCGGATTTCTGCTTGTTGCAGCCGTTTTTATATCAGCAACAACAGGAGGATGCACCTCAGGAGCTGATTCTGTACGCGGCCGAATATCGCCCATGTTACTCGCCATAATGAATATAGTTATTTTAGCACACGCAGTTGCAAAATAACGAGCGGATCACTATAATAATTTGGCCATTTTGCGGCCGTAGTGTAGCCCGGTTAACACGTCTCCCTGTCACGGAGAAGATCACGGGTTCAAATCCCGTCGGCCGCGCAAAGTGCTGAAAATCTGGCAGAGAGGTATTGCAAAGACGTATACTCTTTAGATGCCACTCACGAC
>JBGOTK010000086.1:0-3764 GCA_041476445.1 Minisyncoccia bacterium
AGGTGACTCGGCTTGAAGAAGTTCGGGTGTACGCCAGCCGCTCCCAACCGCAATAGTGATAAGACCGAGCGCTTTGCCAGTACGAATGTCAGTTTCGCTGTCGCCAATCATAACATCTCCCGGCTTCGCCAGATCTTTTATGATAGTTACTTTGCCCTCGTGCCGTGCCGACTCCTCTTTGCCAAAATGATGATGTGCGAAATATTTTTGGATGCCTAAGTCAGCAAGCTCTTTTAAGGCCAGATCCTCATTCTTTCTAAGCGAAAGAAGTGTAATGAGAAAATGTTTCCGAAGTTTTTCGAGTACTTCTTGGGTATGGGGAAATAGTTTATCTTGCACGATAGCCTCTGGAGTTTCAATATGCATATTCCAGGCAGCGATAAAATCCGTGAAACGGTCCCCAGCTCCCGTTTTTTTGAGGATTTCCTCTACAGGCATTTTGCTGCGTTTGCAGGCTAGGTAGTCAGGCTTATTAAGTGGCATATATCCTGCTTCATGAAGAAAAGTCGCATACACGCTGTAGCTCCTATCTGAAGTATCAATAAGTACACCGTCTAGGTCGATAAAAATCTGCATAAATTTTGGTTACACGAATTGATGCGAGAAACCATGAAGTTTCTTACCGTGTTTGTCCGTCACGAGCGCATCCCAGTAGCGGATCATCATAAGGTCTTTTTTTATTTTTATTTTCCCAAGTGGCAGGCCGAGGAGCATCTTTACGGTAAGAAGCGGAATATTGAAACCGGCGGCAACAGTGAGCGGCAAACCGCCGGAAGGAAGCCGGGAGTTTATTTCTATGAAATACGGTTTGCCCTTTTCGATTTTGCACTGGATATTCACTGGCCCCACCAGCTTTAAAGCGCCGATAATCTTTTTTGCATATGCCACTAGTTGGGGCTTCGCCACGGTAATTGATTTTGTGGCGAGGCCGCCGTCAATTTTCATGCGCAGCCGCGGCGAGGCCGCCACCATATTGCCTTCGAGATCTCCTAGGGCATCAATAGTAAACTCTTCGCCGCCTACGTGGTCTTGAATAATATGATTCTCTCCCAATTTATTTTTTTGTACCATGAGTTCCGCCCACGTCTCAACTTTCACGGCGTTCTTGCTGCCGCTCCCGGAGACTGACTTTATAAAAAGCGGAAAACGAGCCGAACGCTCGCTAAGGCTGCTGCTATCATGCGTTTTAGGGTAGGGAATGCTGTGCGTCTTAAAAAAGTCATGAGTCCTTCGTTTGTCCCAGGTAATAAGGATGGACTCATAGGCGGGCAGGGCAATTTTAACGCCAGCTTTTTTAATTACTTCCTTGTGTTTGGCGAGTTCGATGATCTCGGCTGAGTACATTGGAAAAAGAATGTCCACTTTTTCTTGTTTGTAAATCTTAAGCAGCGTTGGGATAAAATGCTTCTCGCCTGCCCGGGGCAATAGATAAAAGCCGTCGGCCATATGCCGCGCCGCATTCTTGGGGTCTGCATCGCCCACGATGAGCCTTAGCTTAAGTTCGCTCTGTGCCCGCAGCGCCTTAATGGTATTTATGCCGTTTATGTTCCCACCAGAGGTGATAAAAACCGTAACCTGTTTCTTTGCCATAGCCCTAGGCCAGCGTTATGCCCGCCGCCTTGTAAATTCCTTCAATGAGTTCCGTAGCAGGCAACGCCTCCACTGGTGTCACCCCTTTGCCCCTGAGGAGGTCCTCGTAGACGCGGCGGTGCAGATTTTCATAGGAGAGGTTGTCCTTGGAAGAAAAATTATAGTCAACGCTGTTAATTTTAAATACGCGCCGCTGATTGTCGCGTCGTTCGTCTGTTGACACGCGCCAGGTGCAATCCCAGTCCGCACCTTTAAAAGTGCCGGAAGCAGTGCGGTCAGAATATTGCACCTTCTCGATCTGGAGCGGATTGCCGAAAAGATGCGTAAGAAGGTCAAAGTAATGAATGCCCAGATTAAAGAGAATGCCGCCCGAGCGCGCCGGCGTGCCTTTCCAGCCTTTATAGTATTCAGGGTCACGATAAACGGAGATATCCATTTCTACCGAATTGTGCGTGCGACCCCCGATCTTCTTTTTTATCTCGTTAATCAAAGGATGATATTTAAGCTGTAATACGGAAAAGACGTTTTTGTGTTTCATGAGCTCGCGAATTTCGGCTGATTTGAAACTGAGCGGTTTTTCGGAAAGCACGGTTTTGCCGCGGGCAAGCGCGGCGATCGCGATGGGGAAGTGGAGATTGTTGGGAGTGAGAATGACCACGCAGTCGGCGTCAGTTTTAGCTACAACCTCGCGCCAATTTTCTTCTCCATAGTTTGTATTCACGACATCGGTGATCTTGCCGCCGGTCGCGAAAATTGCCTCCGCGTGGCGGGGCATGATAAAACCGGAACCAATAAGCGCGTATTTCATCAGGAGTCTTGGAACGCCTTGATTATTCATCAAAATCACACGTTTGTAAACATTTATAAAAGAAGTTCGCCCCGCTGGGAATTGGACCCAGGCGGGGCGAGGGGGAAACGACTAGTAGTCGCGCACCTGCATGATGAGTTCACGCGCGGCGCCGACCACGATGTCGCCGATCTCAGGCATTGGCTCGATGGTGGGCGTACCGTAACCGGGGAGATAGGTGCTCTTGCGCGGCGTACCGTCAGCATTCACTCCGTCCCAAGTGCCGAGGGCGGTGTCGTTCGGGTGCCGCCGTTCGAAAACGGCGCGATCCGGGATGTAGCCCACATGACCCTGGCCGTAACTCCAGATCATGGGTGTTGGTTCGATGCCTTCGCGAATACGGAGTGTAAGCGAGCTGTAGGGTTCTCAGGGGATGGTTACGATCGTCTGCTCGCCAATTGCGAGGCAGGAGAGGGTGGCATGCACCGAGGAGGTGTCCACGAGAGGGATGGTGATCTGCTTCTCGATAAAACGAAGCCGTGGATTATCGATGCCGGCTGAGTAGGCCCGCGCGCGAATCGCCTGGGCGCCCATCATGACACCAAAAGCTTCCATGGCTTCATACGACGTATCACCCATAGCTGGGCGCATATCGCCAGTTGCGCCGTTCACGAACACGATCTGACCGCCGCCATCGCTCTGCTGCATGAATTCCCGCAGTGCTCCGGGGAAGTCGGCGGACATGAGGAGATTCTCTTTCTCCATCACGTTCGGGTGACAGCCGAAGTTCACGATGGTGACCGGTGTTGCCTGAGGCCCCTTGGGCCAGATATAGAGCACGCTCAGGTTCCGGTCGAGCGGCATCGCGTCCTTGCCAATGCCGAAGACCTTGCAGGGGGTCAAAGCCTCGACGCGCTTGTGGAGGTAGCCATGCTTCGTATCGTCCCTGATTCGCGGTCTCACTGCCGGGTCATCCTCGAACGTCCGGTTCATGATGAAGTTCCCCCAGTAGCGGGTTGTCCGGGCGGACACATTGGCTACTTCGCGCGTATTCGTACGCGCGA
This sequence comes from Minisyncoccia bacterium, assembly GCA_041476445.1. Lineage (GTDB taxonomy): Bacteria > Patescibacteriota > Minisyncoccia > UBA6257 > JACOXY01 > JBGOTK01. Next base: position 3,442 of record JBGOTK010000086.1, read on the forward strand.
GCTGCACCGACTCCATGATGATCGTGCGCAGCGTCCCCAGATAACGTTCGCTTGTTTCTGCAAGTGTCATCGGGATTGCCGCCGGCGCATGGTGGGTGTGGGTGCAGTGGAGCATCATCTTGATGCCTTCTTGGGACTCGATCTCACGCCTCAGCTCTTCTTGCCAGTTGTGGCCAAGGAGGCAAAGGTCAAGCACGACGATCGCAACCTTCACGCGTTCGCCCTCGGTATCTTCGAGATAGATGGTGTTCCCGGCCGGGTAGTCAAGGACGTCTTCGGCGGGCTTATTTCTCCCTCCGTAGCCGCCCATCTGAAGGGGGCCG
>JBGOTK010000087.1:0-3696 GCA_041476445.1 Minisyncoccia bacterium
ATACACGTAGTTCTTTTAGAATATATATATGCTTCACAAAGTGACTGCGCTTACGGAAAAGCAAAAAAAATTTTACGACTCGCTTCGAGGTCTTATGGAGAAAAGCGGCGAGTCGCCGACCGTGGCGGAGCTGGTGCGTCTCATGAAGTTTTCTTCGCCGCGCGCGGCCACGCAGTATCTTGATACGCTCGAGCGCAAAGGCTTAATTGAGCGGCAGCGCTATGAGCGGCGGGGGATTCGGCTTACTGATATTACCGGCGAACCAATGACGGTAACGATACCGGTTATCGCTTCAGCGGGCTGCGATAACGTAAGCATCATTGCCCAGCGAAACTTCGGCGATTATATCTGCATAGCCAAAGAGCTCTTACGGGGCAGAGAACATGACAGCGTTGTCTGCGTAAAAGCCGTGGGAGATTCAATGGTGGACGCGGGCATTAAACCTGGCGATTACGTACTCGTCGAGGTAACGGAGTCAGTCGCGAATGCCGACCTGGTAGTCGCCATAATCGATAGTTGCGCCGTGATCAAAAAACTTGAGCTGGCCAACAATGCGATGATTTTGCATCCTGTTTCTCCGGACCCACAATATAAGCCAATCATCCTGAACCGTGATTTTCGTATATTCGGCAAGGTAATTGACGTGATCCGCGTTCAGCCCAAAGGCGGCGAACTCGAGATTGTTCCGTTCTATGATACGCCGGAGACGCCCAGACAAGAGTATAAGACGATCGAAATTTGATGAGCAGACTAAAGAACTAGTCAGTGTTTTTATTTTTTCTGTATACGTATATCTGGAGAAGACTTACGCTTAAGCCGAGGGTAAGCAGCACCAGCCCGCCCTTTACCAGGAAGAAAAGATTATTTTCCCATTGGCTGCCTAAAAAATACCCGGCCGCTCCATAGAGAAGCACATAAGTAGTTTCCCCGGCAGACGCGAAAATAAAAAAAGTCCTGAAGGGTACTTCAGAAAGGCCGGCCAGAATATTCACCGCCGGACTCACTTCGGTAAGGAATCGGCTCAAAAATACGAGCGAAGGCGCGAAATCACGGATATAGCCCTCCGTTTCTTTGTAGATACGCGCATGCATGAGCCGCCGGAAGCCGATGATATGAAGCAGCTCATCGCCGTACCGGCGGGCGATGAGAAAGCCGGTTACATCGCCGAGAATACTGCCCAAGAGTGTGACCACGAGAACCGAATAGATATTCAAAAAGCCCTGTGAGGCGAAACCGCCCGCGGCGGTAAGAAGGGTGCTTGCTGGAATCGGCAGAATAAGAGAGGAGACGAAGGCTGTGCCAAAAAGGCCCCAATATTTGTAGAGGAGCGTAAACGCAAGCAAAGAATCCAGCAGGCTACTCATAAACTGAGGCATGGGCTGTTAGTGCGGTGTGCTCGATGCGCTAAATGCGCGTATCGCCGCTTTAACCGCATCCAAATAGAACGTCAAGGACTCACTTTTAGCGCGGGCGATTTTTGCGATCGTGACTCTGGGATAGCTGGTTTCTTTAATATCAAAAGTCGTTTTCAAATAATCAGCAGGCAGCTGAAATACTTTATTTATATAATCAAAAGTCATCCAGCCCTGAATCATATCTGCGTTTACTGGAGTAAGTGGGCGGCTCCTCGAAGTAAAAAGACCGTGATTTACGAACACACCGCCGCGGTGCAATCGGGTCAAGTCTTTGATAAAAGAAGACAATAATAGCAAGAAAACAAGCAGGGTAACACCCGCAAGAAAAAGCAGGGGTATTTTTTTAGCCATCTAGTTATCCGTAAAACTTCTCACACTATCAAACAGAAAATAAATAAGAACGATGCCAGCGAGCATGAGTGTTATGTGAAAGCCGTATTCGATATAGAGCAACCCTTGGGTATTCATGCCGTTCGCCCGATGCAGATTATCATGTGGCCACCAATTCACGAGCAGCCAGGTGATGGCGAGGATCGCTGCGGCAGTCAGGCGCCGCTGCTCTACTGGCACACGCCCGAGTTTCGGCCAGGTTTGAATGAGAAACGCGATGCCGAAACCAAACGTAAGCGACTCGGCTACCGCAAGAATAACATAAAAGGGCAGCTGCGCGGCGGTGGGCATTATGCCGCCCATCGGATCTGGCCAGATCACCCTGCCCAGGAAAAAAGCGGGTACGGCGAAAATAAGCATTATCGCGATTGTTTTTAAATTAGTCATATCCGCGTGATGGAGGCTTAACGCGCACTCGCACTGCTGCTCGCCATATTCTCAGCTTCTAATTTTCTTACCGCTACAAGCTCATTTTGCTCAAAACCCTCAAGATAAACGCGCATACCGGCCGCTAATTTAGTAACATCACAGGGCAAGGTCACGTTGCCCGCAAAAATACATTCACTTTGGGAGTTAAATAAAAGTTCGGTACTGAGCGCCGGTTGGCCAGCCGCCTCATAGAGCAGGTACCAAGTATCCGGCCTTAGGCCTGGGCTATTGCGTACCAGCGCACCTGTTCGCGTAAAATTAGGCGGTTCTACCGACGTGACTGGAGGAGGGGTGGGCGCAAGAGGCGCCTCAGATTTTTTGGGCACCCAAATATACCAAATGGCCAAAATAACAAGGACAAGTACGAGGCCCGCGGCCAAGATCTTAAAAAACCTATGCATGTATTGTGTCTTTTATTATAAAGAAAACCAGATACAAAACCAAGAGTAGCTGTGGGTATTTACTTTGGCACACCTGTATTAAAGTTGACTAACGGGCCACAAATGTGTTTGAATAAGAGCATTACATGCCTAACGAATCTAGTTTTTACGGCTTGGGTATCGCGCCCAACATTCTCTCAATTCTCGACAAGCTGAATTTTAAGGTACCCACGCCCATCCAGCAGAAGGCGATCACCCCCGCTATTGAGGGTAAAGACCTTGTAGGTCTGGCTCAGACTGGCACAGGTAAGACCCTTGCATTCGGCATTCCCATGATCCAGGCGGCGCTCCGCGGCGCTCATGGGCTGGTAATCCTGCCTACCCGAGAGCTCGCGCTTCAGGTTGAAGAAACGTTCAATAAAATCGGCGCGCCCCTCGGTCTCCGGACCGCCCTGCTTATCGGCGGCGCGTCAATGGAACGTCAGGTGCAGTCGCTCCGACGGAACCCATCGATTGTTTTAGGTACGCCCGGCAGAATCATCGATCACCTTACCAACGGTCTTCTTTCGTTAAGCACCGTTTCGACTCTCGTACTCGACGAGGCAGACCGCATGCTCGACATGGGCTTTGCACCGCAGCTCACGCGCATCATGGCCAAGGTGCCCGCGAAGCGCCAGACCATGCTTTTTTCCGCCACTATGCCCGAGGCAATCATGCGCCTCGCGAACTCCTATATGAAGCTGCCGCTTCGCATAGAGATCGCGCCACCTGGCACGGCCATAGAAAAAGTTACGCAAGAACTTTTTTTCATCTCGAAACCCGACAAGCCTCGTTTACTCTAAAAACTTTTGATCGAATACCGCGGTTCGGTTTTGGTATTTTCACGCACCAAACACGGCGCGCGGAAAATCGCGGCGAGTGTGCGCGCGTTGGGCCATTCAGCCGCCAAGCTTCATTCAAATAGATCACTGAACCAGCGTCGCGAAGCTTTGGACGGCTTTCGAAACGGCAAGTATCGCGTATTAGTCGCGACTGATATCGCCGCACGCGGCATCGATGTGAAGGGGATTGAATTAGTTATA
>JBGOTK010000088.1:0-3614 GCA_041476445.1 Minisyncoccia bacterium
CCACCAACTCTTCGTTCCGCAGATGCTCGATGCGTGCCTCGATATTTTTCTTCGGCGTTTTCCCTTTAAGTTCCCAGACAATATGGTCCTGCGGCAATACGGCAATCAGATAATCACCGAGCGCCCGGGCCTGTTTTAGAAAATCGCGGTGACCATCGTGCAGGCCATCAAATGTTCCAAATACCATTACTTTCGTCATAGCGATAATATATCTATTATATCCTACTCGCCCGTATCTTTCTTAGGCCGCATCGGCGGAAAAAAGACCATTTCGCGGACTGGTTTATCAACTAACATGGCAAAAAGCCGCTCTGAAAGACCGAATCCGGCCGCGGGTGGCATACCATACTCAAGCGCCTCGACAAAACTCTCGTCCATCATTTGCGCCTCGTCGTCCCCGGCCGCACGTAATCGCATTTGCTCTTGGAAACGACTTCGCTGTTCTTCTGGATCATTTAATTCAGAGAAACCCTTGCCAAGCTCTGTTCCCATAGCAACTATCTGAAACCGATCGACGAGATCCTGACTCTTTCTGTGCCTCTTTGCCAATGGTTCTACGTCAACCGGCGGATTAATTAAAAAATAAGGCTGGGTAATTTTCGGCCGAACAGTTTTCTTATAGATCTGATCAAGAATTCTGCCACGCCCCCAGTTTTGATCAACTTCGACGTGGCGCTCTCGAGCTAAATCAAAGAGTTCTCTATGCCCTAATTTTGAGACGTCAACACCTAATTCTTTTTTTAAAAGATCGTAGTACTTAATGTGTGCCCATTTTCTACCCCAATCAATTTCAATGCCTTCCCAACTGAAAATGAGCGTACCGAACGTCTTTTGAATAACCTGCTTTACCATCTTCTCGATAAACTTCATAAGTGCCTCATAATCCATATAAGCAGCATAGAGTTCTAGCTGCGTATAATCCTGCAGATGCTCATCGTCAATGCCTTCATTCCGGAAAATCCTGCCAATCTCAAAGACCTTTTCATAGCCGGCAACCAAAAGGCGTTTTAGATTAAGTTCTGGCGAAATCCGCAGGTAAAAGTCGACATTAAGCGCATTGTGGTGGGTAACAAATGGGCGGGCATCGGCGCCTCCCGGAATGGCTTCGAGTATCGGCGTCTCCACCTCAAGATAGCCGTTTTTAAGCAAATAATTGCGGGTATGCTGCCAGAAGGCACTCTTCTTTCGGAATAGTTCACGCAGCTCCGGATTTAACAGCAGATCTAAGTAACGTTTCCTAAGGCGCGTCTCGGTGTCCTCAATACCATACCATTCTGAAGGGATAGGCTGGAGGGATTTAGTAATGACGCGAATGTACTTCGCATCGATGCTTTTTTCGTTGCGTTTAGTGACATAGGGTACGGCAGTAGCTTCGATGAAATCTCCAATATCGATAACATCGCTGATTAAATCGTACTCAGTGGCATTATCTTTTCGAAATACAACCTGCATGCCGCCGCTTTCATCCTTGAGGTCGAAAAACGAGACCCCACCCTGCCCGCGGATAGCAAAAACCCTACCAACAATACTAAGTTCTTTAGCCACCCCATAAAATTTTTCCCAATTCTCAAGTACGTCAGCGATCCGTTCATCGCGTTTTACGCGCGCCGGATACGCTTCGTGCCCTGCACTCTTTAACCGCTCTATCTTTTTTTTGCGCTCTTCACGTATATCGTTGAGCATAGCGTCAGTATGGAAATACGTTCTAAAAAAGAAACCCATGCGTCCCCGAGACGCGTGGTTCTAGTTTACCATGCAGAGGTCAAAATAACTTGGCTATTCAATACCCACAATCTTATAGGCCGCCTTGCCACCCGGCGTCTGCACTTCGGCCATATCTCCAACTTTTTTGCCCAAGAGCGCTTGGCCAATCGGCGATTCATTGGAAATCCTGCCTTCTTCGGGCTTCGCCTCGTTCGAACCAACAATTTGATAGCGCACCTCTTTGCCGTCCTTCGAGGTAAGCACGGTCGCGCCAATCGTCACTTCGCCTTTATCAGAACTCTTCTTGATAATCGCGGCATTTTGCAGAATTTCGTCAAGCTCAAAGATACGCGATTCAACCTGCGCCTGCTCTTCTTTTGCTTCCGAGTATTCCGAATTCTCGGAAAGATCCCCGAATTCTTTGGCACGCTTTAAACGCTCGGCAACTTCAATACGCTTTTTAGTTTTGAGCTCGGTGAGTTCCTGTTCTAGTTCGTCGAGCCGGGCTTTAGTAAGGTAAGATTTAGGCATAGTGCGTAAAGATATTTTAGGAAAATGATGCTGTCCGTGGTGGATCATGTTTCTCGGAACGTGTGCCGCGCAGCCCATAGGCGTTCCGCCATAACCACCATCGGATTCTAAAGGTCTCGAGCAGAAATTGCAAGTAAGTAGCGGCGCTCACATGAGAGTAGGGATCGTTCACCCAATGAACCGGCACCTCCTTAATTTTATAGCCAAGGGCCTTCGCAAGCGCCAGCGCCTCAACGTCGAAACCCCAGCGCGATATCTTCATGAGCGGGAAAATTTTAAGCGCGGATTCTTCGCTGAACGCCTTGAAACCGCATTGCGTGTCCCAAAGTCCGGGCAAAAGCAAAATTTGAATAATCAGATTGCCTATTTTCCCAGGGATTTGCCGATAGAGCGGCTCGGCAGGGTCCAGCACGGAGCCCTTGAGCGAGCGGGAACAGATTACCACGTCATGATCTTTGAATTCAGGGATCATGCGGTTTATATGATCAATGCTTGTGGAGTTGTCGGCATCGGTAAAGAGCCGGATCGTGCCACTTGCAGAGAGCATGCCGTCTTTCACTACCCCGCCCTTGCCCTTATTTTCCTGGTTATCAATGAGACGCAGATTACGAATGCCCCTCTGAAGATTGCGAACCACTTCCGCCGTATTGTCGGTTGAGCCGTCATTTACCACGATAATTTCATAACTGTAAGTCTCATGCGCTAAGTGTTTATCTATATCGACAAGCGTATTGGTAATCCGGCGTGCTTCGTTATAGGCGGGCACGATAATGGAAAGATATGGTTTAGCCATACATGTGCAAACTGTTTCTGAATTATAGCACGGTCAAAATCTCGTGGCCGCCCTTCACGACGGCGACCGTATGCTCAAAGTGAGCCGCAATACTGCCGTCCATCGTTGCATAGCTATCGTCATCAAGAGCTTTAATTTCTGGCCCGCCCAAAGAAGTCATGGGCTCGATGGCAATCACCATACCTTCTTTAAGTGTTAGCCCCTTTCCAGGCTTCCCAATATTTTCTACAGGCGGATCTTCATGCAGTGCCTTGCCAATACCGTGTCCGGTTAAACCCCTAACGACACTTAAACCCGCGCCCTCGACCGTACGTTGCACCACATAGCCAATATCGCCAAGTCTCGCGCCAGGCCTTACCTCTTGAATCGCGGCCTTAAGCGCCTGGCGTGTTGTATCGATCAATTTTTTTACTTGAGGCGAAATCTCGCCCACGGTAAAAGTTTCGGCCGCATCGACGCACAAGCCTTTATAGCGCAGTCCAAAATCGAGTTTTATCACATCACCGTTCTTGAGCGCGTATTTCGTAGGCACCCCGTGCACTACCACGTCATTCAGTGAAGCACAAATTGTGGCGGGATAAGGCCG
>JBGOTK010000089.1:0-3357 GCA_041476445.1 Minisyncoccia bacterium
CGAACTCGAAGACGAAGAGGCGGACGAAGCCGAGGAGTGGAGCGACCAGCTCGGCATGGCCAGTGCGCTCAAGAAACGCATTCTTGAGATTGAAGACATGCTCGCGAAAATTGCCGAAGGCAAAATCACCGATATTCCCGAAAAGTATATAAAAGCGCATCTTCCAAAACACCCCTCCTAACCCATGCACACGCTCGCGAAGACTTTCGCGGCCGAGCTGGAAGGGATCGAGGCACGCACCATAGAGATAGAGGTTGACCTGCACGTCGGCCTGCATTCTTTTAATATCGTGGGTCTGGCTGACAAGGCGCTTACTGAGGCACGCGAGCGAGTGAGCTCTGCGCTCAAGAACTCGGGCATGAAACCGCCGAATCGTGAAAACCGAAAAATTACGGTAAACCTCGCGCCGGCGGATATAAAAAAGACTGGTTCGCACTATGATCTCCCCATTGCCTTGGGATATCTCTTGGCAACCTCCCAAATAAAAGCTTTTGATACGACAGATAAGATGTTTGTCGGCGAACTGGCTTTGAATGGCGCACTACGGCCTATTCAAGGTGCCCTAAATATCGCAGAGTGGGCAAAGACGGCTGGCTTTAAAGAACTTTACCTTCCCGAAGAGAATGCGGAAGAAGCGGCGCTTATTCCCGGCATCCATATTATCCCACTTAAAAATTTTGAGGAGGTAGTAAATATACTTGAGGGCAGAGCTGAGCAGCGCCCCGTTCCTCAATCAATGAGTAATGACGAACTTTTTGATACGATCGATCTCTCCGAAATAAAAGGGCAGGAGCACGCGAAGCGTGCGCTCATCATCACTGCTGCCGGCGGCCACAACTTGCTCATGGTCGGGAGTCCCGGAGCGGGCAAGAGCATGCTCGCCAAAGCCATGACGGGCATTTTGCCGCGGCTCGCCGAGAACGAGGCGATTGAGATTACGAAAATTTGGAGTGCCGCAGGATTGCGTCGCGGCGGACTAATGCACATCCGCCCCTTTCGCGCGCCACATCACAATGCCTCGACCGTGGCCGTCATCGGCGGAGGCAATATCCCAAAACCCGGGGAAATAAGCCTCGCGCACCGCGGCGTACTTTTTTTAGATGAGCTGCCCGAATTTCGGCGCGATCTCCTCGAGGCGCTCCGCCAACCCCTTGAAGAAGGCTCGGTGCATATTGCCCGCGCCCGAGGATCGCTCATGCTGCCAGCTCGCTTTACCCTGCTTGCCGCCATGAATCCCTGCCCCTGCGGCTACTTTGGCGATCCAGAAAAAGAATGCCGCTGCACAGGCAATGAGGTATTTCGCTACCAGAAAAAAATTTCAGGGCCGCTGCTTGATCGTATTGACCTCCAGATTACTGTGCCGCGCGTTGAGGTGGCGGAGCTCCGCAAACAGACCAAATCAGAGACGAGCGAAAGCGACCAGGCTCGCAAGCGTATTGCGCAGGCACGTGAAATTCAAAAAAAGCGTTTTATCAAAGCTAAACGAAGCATTCATACGAACGCCGAGATGAGCTCCAAAGACGTAGAAGAGTATGTTTTGCTCGAGCCGGAAGCTGAAAAGTTTCTTGAAGATGCAATGCAGCGCTCCTTCCTTTCGGCACGGGGCTATTATCGGATTTTAAAGACTGCCCGCACTATTGCGGACTTGGAAAACAGCGAAAACGTAAAACGAGAGCATGTAAGCGAAGCGTTTGGTTATCGCGTGAGACAGAAAGAGTAAAAAAGCATATAGCAAATGGCACATAGCATATAGCAAATCGTATGTTTAGATTTGAAAGTTTAGAAATTTGGAAGGAAGCCGTAGCATATGGAAAAGAGTGCTACCAAATCACATACGAATTTCCTAAACATGAAAATTTTAGTTTAAGCGATCAGCTAAGAAGAGCGGCGGTTTCAATATCAAACAATATTGCGGAAGGATCACATCAGACACCGGCGGGTTTTAGACGATATTTAACTATTGCAATCAGTTCACTGCTCGAAACAGTCAATATTCTAAATTTCGCCTTTGAGATTGGTTATATTGATCAGCAAACGCGAGATAAGTTGTACACTCAAGCTGAAATATTAGCAAAAAGATCCCATTACTTCTCGAAATCTCTCTAGCGTCAAGCCATACGCTATACGCTATTGGCTATAAGCTACTTTACAAACGGATTCCGGAACCACTTTGCAAAGTAGTTCCTGGTGCGACGCTTGGTAAATTTCTTCAAGAACAAGGCGCGACGAGAAGATTGTACTCAGTGAGTACGTCGACGAGAAGCAACGCAGTTATTGAATAAATTTACCGCGTCACTTGGGCTGCGGTAAAAATAAAAAATTTCGTCGTTACGCCTCCTCGGCGTAGTTTCGACTACAGTCTCGTCGGCAAGCCTAGAAATTTTTCATTTTTCCTCGCAGCGCTCCTGAGGACTACTTTACAAAGGGGTTCCTGGCTCCATGTACCTCAAAGTGCAAGTGACAACCCGTGGGTCCGTGCACATTCCCGGTGCGGCCGATGTGGGCGATGACATCGCCTTGCGTTACGTAGGTCCCTACCGTCACTACGTTTTTCTCTGTGTGACCATAAAGCGTATGGGTGCCGTTGGGATGCTCTACCTCCACAACGCCGCCGTAGCCGCCGTTCCAATTGTCTGGGTCGCCAGTATTTACGACTACGCCCTCCTGAGCGGCATAAATGTCTGTGCCACAGGCGTTCGCGATATCAACCGCATTATGCGCGTGGAGAATGCCCCAGTTCCAGCTGCTTTTTGGAGCCGGAAATATATAGTAACCGTTGAGCACCTGAAGGGGAGCGGCGCTTGATTCGTCGGCTAGTACAGCGAGCGCTTTAGCGGGTTTAGCATCCGGCACTATGATCTGACTGCCGGCGGCCAGGTCGCCCACAGAATTTAACTTATTTGCCGAGGTAATCCTCTGGGCATCAATTTTAAAAAGAGAGGCTATCGCCTCGACTGTATCACCACTTTTTACCTCATAGAGAATGCCATTTACCGGGAGAATAACAACTTCCTGGCCCACCTTCAGTGCTTTGCCGGTAGTTATGGATTTATTAGCCCAAATCAAGGTGTCAACGGAAACGCCAAAATTAGCCGCAATTTTTGACAGTGTGTCGCCTGCTGAGACATGGTATACCAAAAGATTATTCCGTTCCGAACCCATGCCGCCAACCGGATTTGTAAGATTCCCCAGTGTCCCGTTATCGACATAGGCAGAAGCCGAGAGATCGGCCACGATGTTGGCATTTGACCCCAAATCGCTATCATAAGCAGTCGGAGCAGACGCCTGAAGCACAGAATATTCACTGTTTATCCCCAAAGACGAGGCGTCGTCGCTTTCCGGTCCCCCCAGCACCCC
>JBGOTK010000090.1:0-2962 GCA_041476445.1 Minisyncoccia bacterium
CCGGCTTCTTCGCGAGCAGCGTGGGTCTCGATGAAGCTACGATCAAGCACTATGTCGAATACCAAGGACGCCAGGATGAAGGTCGGCACCTCTTCCTGCCGTAATGCAAAAGCACCACGGCTTTAGCCGTGGGTTTCTATGGATATCCCTTGGTTTCGGATCGTTAATTTTGAAGGCGTGATAGGGACCATGGCGGTAGGTCTTATTCTTCAGCTCCTCGTGGAGCGTGAATATATTATCCATGAGATGAAGAGAAAATGCTTGGACATCCAGTTTATGACGCTTGCCTCTCACAAACTCTTCCCAGGCTGCCAAAATATTTTCTATACTTATGATATCTTGATAGGTACGTGTTAGTTGGCTGCGCATAACAATCTAAATTACAAGCATGACTCCTTATAACCCCCCCCCACGGAGTTTTACCGATTATACAGAGAATAAAAAGCCTTTATCTTCTCTGGTTCCAATATTATCAGATCATACCGAAAACACACCGGCATTCTTTAGGGTTCCGGATTGACACCCTCTTCATCGAAACGATTGAAGCAATTGTTACGGCAAGTTTTCTCTCTCGAGAGCAAAAGCTGCCGTTTATTCGTATCGCTTTAAGAAAAGTAGATACACTAAAAGTTCTTTTGCAGGTACTTTGGGAAACAAAATCTCTCGATAACAAGAAATACATCGACCTCTCAAAAAATCTTCAAGAAATTGGAAAAATGCTCGGCGGTTGGTCGGGACAACTCATTAGACAAAACTCTCCCGCCCAAGAGGCGAGAGAGAAGTGAAGCAAGTTGCCGACGCCCGCGAAGCACCAGTTGTCATTCCAGTCGTTGTCGTTCCGGTTCACGTTCACGTTGCGCTCGTCGTTCCAACGATTGAAGGCGGGCCGTATGTGTACATACTACCACCCCTATCACTGCCCCTCGAAGCTTCGACTGTGTTTAGCCGAAGTTATACTCTCAGAGCTGCATCGTATTCGGCATCGGAATGCCCTAGTAATATGCACCAAGTAGCTTCAATTTTTGAGTCAGACATGTGCCACGCTACCTCAAACCATGGTCGAAGGTATTCTGGGCGCATGCAAACTGGATTCGGCAGCGTGAAACCGTAGTCTCCCGCATATTCACCTAGTACCAATAGTATGGTAATGGAAAAAAAGAAGCCCTGCACGTTGTTCTGTGCAGGGCACCCGTTTGAGGCATATCGGGCGAAGCCTGAGCGCAAGGGCTAAGGTCAAAGGGCAGAAGTGCCCAAGACCAAAGTCCCAAGCGCTGCTACTTGCGGACGCCCGCGAAGCACCAGCGGCCAAGCCAGCCGTAGACGTACCGGTCCACGTACACGTAGCGCCCGACGTCCCAACGACGGAAGGCGGCGAAGCACCACTGGTTCTCGGCATTTTTCCAGTGGGTGCCGTTGGGGTAGTTGTCGGCCAAGGCCGGGTCGGCTTGGTTCACGGCCGCAAGAGCGTATGGGTCCACAGGCGTGAGCCCGCGCAGATCGTACTCCTTCTCGAGATCGGCGTCGCTCAGATAGCGACCGACTTTGAAGATGTAGACTTCGACTTCATCACCCACGCCCCGCGGCATGGCTTCCACTACCGCGCGGTTGGTGTACTGCTTCCGGCCGGTCGCGTCGAGCACCGCCTGTGGCGTTTGCATCCGGTCAACCTTCACACGCCGAACGATGAGATTGCTCATCGCCTCGACGCGCTTCCGGATGACCGCGAGCTGCTCGGCGAGGTACTGGGGGCTTCCCAGTACTTGCTGCATCGCATCCGACGAGCCGATCTCGCTGCGGTGCTGCTGTAGCATGGCGCGGTAGTTGTTGACGGCCTTCTCGATCTGGCCGTCCGTCATGGGCCGTGATGGGGTCATGGCGTCATCACTCCTCTTGTGTGGCTCTCCTTATTTCCGCACCATGCGGAAAATCAGTGAGCCGTTGTGATACTGCTTCCTTTATTATAGCACTAATATAGCCATGCTGTCAACTTGTTCGCAAAAGTCCAGTGTTTATGGGCTAACTTAGCATCCATAAGGTAAATACCCTCTCCCGATCTCTAGCCTCAACTACCTGCTATCCTATTTAGACGATCGTCTGGATAGGATAGTGACCCAAGAAATCTTCATCGAGAGAAGCTAGAAAAAAGATAATGCCGCCCTAAAATCTCACCACGCCTTTCTCAAAGTTTTCTATTATAAGCTCCTCCATCTTGTCCTCGCCTCCAACATACTCCAAAAACATCTTGGTCCAGAGCGCCTCGCGCTGATGATAGGTAAAAAACTCCTGCCTACCCTCCATAAAAGAGACAAGGGACATGGCGTTGTCCTCGAGATCGAAACTTACGAGTTTTTCTCCATCGTGCGATGGGAAATAATCGCTCACCCAATCAAGATCACCCCAGACTTTCAAGCTATAGTGCGTACCGCCCCCAGTATAGTTTGCAATATCGCGCTCTCCTCTCGCCCAGTGAAGTGATTCTGGATTTACCCGTGGCAAAAAGAGCCTCGGATCATTCGGGTCCTCCTTCACTAAATAGCGCTGCACGATGAGCCAATCACTAGGGCTGGCAAGTGCGCTCGCTTCTTTCACGTCCCCGCGGAGCAGTGATTTTAAATGATCCGCAAAGTCCGACGCAGTAAAATAACGTTGGAAGAGTTTCGAATAGAACTGTATTTCATGGAAGTAATGCAAAAGAAGCGCAAAGTCGCGCAAAAACTTGCCGGGCAGATTTTCCTGAATGGGGTTGAGAAATATAACGCCAAACTCCTTGAGGTGGCTTACGTTATGATGTTTTTTTGCCACAAACTTCTGCGCAATCTCCTGCCACTGCGGCCCGAGTACACGGACTTCAATATCCCGCTCCTCAAAGTCATCTTTAGTAAAAGTGCTGTAGGCTTGCTCGAATGTCTCATGCATCCACTCGTCAGTCTCGACAAAGCGAAGTGCGCTAAAACATTCGGTC
>JBGOTK010000091.1:0-2929 GCA_041476445.1 Minisyncoccia bacterium
AATGCCCCTCGAGAAGCTGCTTCGCCCGGTCACGCTCCTTTTCGTGCGGGAAACCAACAGTAATGCTCTCAAGGCCGATTTGGCGCTTGAGTTCTCCCGGCGTGCCGAGCGCTACTATCTCGCCGTGGTCGATGATCGCAAGCCGGTCACAGAGGTTATCCGCTTCATCAAGATAATGGGTCGTCACGAAAATAGTCGTTCCGTCACTTTTAAGACGCACAATTTCGTTCCAGAAATAAGCGCGGCTTTGCGGATCGAGGCCGATGGTTGGTTCGTCAAGAAAAATGAGCGGCGGATGATGTACGAGACCGAGGGCCAGATCAAGCCGCCGTTTTTGTCCGCCTGAATAGGACATGACCGTGCGGGCGGCAAATTCCGACATCTGAAATTGTTCAATGAGCTCCTTGGCTTTCTGGGCTGCCCCATCTTTCGTCAGGCCGTAGAGGCGGGCCTGGAGTTCAAGATTCTCAGCGGCGGTGGCAAACGTGTCACTGCCGCCCGCCTGAGAGACGTAGCCGATCGACTCGCGTACTTTTTGCGGTTCTTTAAGGAGATCATGCCCGACCACTGTCGCCTCCCCGCTTGAGGGCGGCATCAGTGTTACGAGCATTTTGAGCGTCGTCGTTTTTCCGGCGCCGTTTGGTCCCAAAAAGCCGAAAATTTCGCCGCGTTGCACCTCAAGGTCAACTCCCTTCACTGCCTCTACGTTCCGCCGATTCTTGCCGCGGCCGGAAGAGAATGTCTTGGTGAGCCTATTGGTTTTTAGAATGACGTTCGCCATACCGGGTAGTAGAAGTTCGATTAAATCCTAATGGTAGCGGTACTAGATGCGCTGGGAGTAAACAATCGAACTTTCCCACCGGAGGCGGATCTGCCTTCGACATGACACTACCCGGCATATAAATAAGAGCCGTTTACTGCTCTTAGATTCATTATACCTTGTCGAAAAAAATTTCCTTGCTCTAACTTATTGCTTAATAGTGTTATAGAGGTAGCCAAAAAGCCAGAGGGCAAGAAACGCGATTACGTTCCAGATGATGAGGCCGGAGATGAACGTGCCGGGCGTGAGAAAATTCTCTCCCATATTAATGCCCATATGCAGCCCGTATCTCATGAATCCCGGTCGGACTCCCGGCAGGAGCGCCACACCAGCGAAGCACACGATGTATACGATACTGATCCATGCCGCAGCGACTTTCAACAAGTGTTTTGTGTTTATCATAGTTGAGTTTACCGAAACCATTCTTTAAGATTTTTTGGCCAGCCGCGCATAAGCAGCAACGCTAAGGGCGCCGCCCAGTTGGCGGATCGCTCTACGAAATCTAGCCAGCCGACGCCGACGAGCGGGCGCACGAGTGCTGTCCAGAACCCCCAAAACGCCGCCCAAAGGAGCGCCGCATTGATGGGCTTTACCAGAATGATAAGCGCGATTACCACATCAAATACACCGATCCACATAAGCAGCGTCGCAGAAAGCTCCGGACTCGTGCCCGCAAGCTGACTGATCCATTTCACCCAATCCGCCTTGCCTTCGACGGCGAGCAATCCGTGTCCGATAAACTCCCCCGCTACGCCTATGCGCAGGATCCAAGTAACGAGTTTTGTATTCATATTGAGGCGTAAGACCTTTCTATCGGTGGTCTTATTTTATTTTTTTCCAGAGAAAGATGCCGAGGAGAATAAGGTCGATAATCACCACCAACCAGGTGATAAAACCAAATGTGCCAAATCCTCCCATCATGCCCCAGTCACCGCCATAGCCATAACCCATCATAGATGTAACGTTATATTAAGTGGCCTTCCCGACCTTTTTCACTTTTTATCATTGTACTTCAAATTTAAACATCATGCCCGCTTCGAGATGTTCGGCAATGTGGCAATGCGCCATCCAGGTGCCGGGGTTGGTGGGATTGAGGAGAATATCCACCGTTTTGCCGGCGGGGACAAGTACGGTGTCTTTCCAGGCTAAATCCGTCTGCTTCACGCCGTTTACCGCGAGCACCAAGAATTGCTGGCCATGGAAATGAACGGGGTGTTGCATGGGATGCATCGAGTTCGAAACATTCAGAATGCGAATCTTGACCGGCTGATCTTTTTTAAACACCCAGTCAATATTCATGTTTTCTTGGCCGGTGTCTTGATCAACAATCTTCCACTTTACATTAGCGACATCGGACATAGAACCCATCATCTTATTGGTATCGTCCCACTCAATGCCGTCGGGACTCAAGTCCATCATGGATCCACCCATCATCATGCCATCCGGCATCATGTGGCCGCCGCCCATCTGCATTTGCATAGGGGCACCATTCATATCGAGCGTAAGTTTGATATGCTTCTCTGGCGCTTTGTCGAAATAAGGACGTAGTGCGTTAATGCTTTGTACCGTTGCGCTATGGGTTTTAAGCTCGCCAAATTCTTTACTATAGGAAACGGCCACGGGATCGTTCGACACGTGTATAGAGCCAAGAATGTGAGTCTCGTCTGGCGTTTTGTTTTGAATGAAAAAGATACCGCTCTCGGCAAATAATACTTCGACAATAGCCCGCTCCGAAGGTCCGAGAATCACCGAGTCCTGCCATTTGTCTTTTTCGTAGGCACCGCCATCGGCGCCTACGAGTTTAAGTTTAGCTCCCGCAATAGCGAAATTGAACGGGCGGGCATTTGCGGCATTGGTGATATAGAACCGAACCACTTCCTCTTTTTTCACAGAAAGCGAGTAATCCGTCTCGCCGTTTATAAGCATAGTGTTGCCGTAGCGCCCCATAAGCGTATGATCAGCGCCCTGCTTGCTTAAGGCGATTCTCCCGTTCTCAATAAGAATATCGTCCAAGAACAACGCGACTTCTCGATTAACCGGAGACCAATAATTTGTGTCGTTAGGCACTACAAGATAATTTCCGTAAAGCCCTAATTCCTGTTCATAATC
>JBGOTK010000092.1:0-2925 GCA_041476445.1 Minisyncoccia bacterium
CGTGCCCGCGGTTCGGCCTCGCCGATACAAAAGAAAATGAGCCATGTGTTTTTGATACTCGAGGAGTCGCCGAAAGCTCTGAAAAGGTTTACGATCGTAGTGCCGAAAAAAGTGAAGAGCGAGGCTGGCAACCGAACCCGTCGCGCGGCGCGCGATGAAAAGCGAGATGAGCTTGTTCCCCGAAAAGCGGATGAAAAACGCGGCATCTTTAAGAGATTATTTCAACGCAAGTCGATATAATCAATACTATGGGACATAAAATCAGACCAGATTCATTTCGCTTAGGAGTTATCAAACCGTGGCAGTCGCGGTGGTTTTTCCGCGGCAACTATAAGCGTTACCTTGAAGAAGATGAACTGATCCGCAAAGTTGTGCATGAAAAAATTGGGCCGGCGGGAATTGTCGCCATTGAAATCGAGCGCACCGTTGGTCGCTGCAGGGTGCATATCAAGGCGGCCAAGCCCGGTCTTATCATCGGCCGTGGTGGAAAAGGCATCGAGGATCTCTCAAAAGCCATTCAAGTTGGTCTCACTAAGCTTCAGAAACGGAATGGCCTGCAGGATAAAAAGGTACCAGACGTAAGTTTGAATATCGAAGAATTGAAGCGCAGCGAGGTTTCCGCGCAATACACCGCCCAGCAGATCGCCTGGGACTTTGAGCGCCGCATGCCCTTCCGCAGAACGGTTAAGAAGTATATGGAACAGCTCATGCAGAACCGAGAGGTTCAGGGTGCCAAAATACGCGTCGGCGGCCGGCTCGACGGCGCCGAAATTGCCCGGGATGAGTCGCTTTCTAAAGGCAAATTACCTTTACAAAACCTCCGCGCCGATATAGACTATGGCGAATCTACCGCCTTTACCACCTTCGGCACCATCGGTGTGAAGGTGTGGATTTATCGTGGCGATGTCTTTGTGCGCCTTGCCGAGGCGGAGCAGCGCCGTCGTGAGCGTGAAGACGACCGCCGTCCTCGGGGGAGATTTGATCGTTAATAAATACCATGCTCATTCCGAAGAAGGTAAAACATCGCAAGTGGCAGAAGGGACGCTCGCGCGGTCGGCAAGTGGAGCTGCGCGGCACCTCGCTTTCTTTCGGTACTCATGGTCTTAAAGCGCTAGAAAGCGGCTACCTCAACTCACGCCAAATCGAGGCAGCGCGCAAAACGATATCAAACTTCATCAAGCGCGAGGGAAAAATTTGGATCCGCATCTTTCCCGATAAGCCGATTACTAAGCAGCCGCCGGAGCAGACCTTGGGCGGCGGCAAGGGCGGCGTCGAGTATTATGTCTTTCCGGTAAAGCCAGGCCGCGTACTTTTTGAAATGGACGGCGTAAGCGCTGAGACTGCGAACCGGGCGCTCGAGCTTGCGGGACATAAATTGCCGGTCCGCACTAAAATAATTTCACGCTAATTCACGCTCTCGATACTATGCGCAAAAACGATATTCAAGAATTGAAACAAAAGCCCGAAACGGAGCTGGTTCGGCTGCTCCACGAGCTGCGCGAAAAATTGCGTTCGCTTCGCTTTGAACTTGCGCAGGGCAAGGTAAAAAATGTTGCCGAAATCTGGCAAACCCGTAAGACTATTGCTCGCATCAGTACATTTTTGAGCGCGGTGAAACTCGTAGCGAAATAATACTATGACGCACGACACACCGGCAAAAAAAAGGACCCTCGAGGGCACAGTGGTATCGGATGCGATGCAGAAAACGCGCGTTATTCAGATTACCCGTCTCAAGAAACATCCCAAGTATGAGAAGTATTTTAAGGTTTCAAATCGCTTTAAGGCGCATGACGAAAACAACGAGTACCATAACGGCGATAAGGTGTTAATTGAGGAAACGCGGCCTATGAGTCGTGACAAGCGCTGGCGGATCATCCGCCGCGTAAGCCAGCCCGGTAAAACCGTAACCGAATAACCATATGATTCAGGAACGCTCAATACTAAAAGTAGCGGATAACAGTGGCGCTAAACTCGTCCGGTGTTTTCGCGTGTTGGGTGGTACGCGTCGCCGCTATGGCGCAGTAGGAGATGTGATAGTGGCTTCGGTCCAGGTTGCGGAACCGCGCAAGGCCATAAAAAAGAAGGATATCGTGAAGGTTCTCATCGTCCGCCAACGAAATCCGATGCGCCGTAAAGACGGTTCATATATCCGTTTTGATGAGAACGCGGTGGTTATTGTTGATGCTAAAAAAGAGCCAGTAGCAACCCGTGTCTTCGGTCACTTGCCGCGCGAGCTAAAAGAAAAAGGATTCGAAACCTTGATGAGTATGGCCGAAGAAGTTGTCTAACTATGAAACTCAAGAAAGGCGATACAGTACAAATTTTGAAGGGCAAGGATCGCGGTAAAAGCGGGAAGGTGTTGCGCGTGCTTCCGGAAGCCAATCGCGTATTGGTGGATGGCCTTAATCTGATAAAGAAACACCGGAAGCCGAAACGGCAGGGAGAAAAAGGAGAGACTATTACTCTGCCTCGTCCGCTTCAGGTGTCAAACGTGATGCTTCTTTGTCCGAGCTGTCAGCGCCCTACCCGTGTTGGCTATCGTTTTGACAGCGAAAAAAAGGTCCGCTTTTGCAAGCGCTGTGCGGCGACGATCGCCTAACCATTTATGACATCATCTTTTGTGAAAATTGAAAAAGTTGTCGTGAATGTTGGTGTTGGCAGACTCAGCCAGCAGGCGGGCTTTGATAAGACACTCCCCGAAGTCATGAAAGAACTTGCGGCGGTGACTGGCCAAAAACCCGAACCACGCTCGGCGCGTATCTCGATTGCCGGTTTTAAATCCCGCGCCGGGCAGACCATCGGCCTACGCGTGTCGCTTCATGGCCGCCGCGCCAAAGACTTTTTTGAACGCCTGGTGCACGTGGTCCTGCCGCGCGTTAAAGATTTTCGCGGCATTACCGAATCAGCGGTTGATCATGATGGAAA
>JBGOTK010000093.1:0-2767 GCA_041476445.1 Minisyncoccia bacterium
CGACGTCTTTGGCCATAACTTTACCGCGCGCATGAATATGCAGTATCTCTTCGCGGTCTTTGATATCAGGGAGATCAAGAAATACACGCCGATCGAACCGGCCGGGACGGAGCAGGGCGCTATCCAAGATATCAACGCGGTTCGTGGCTGCCATTACGATAACTCGCGTATCGCGGTCGAAGCCGTCCATCTCCACAAGAATCTGGTTTAACGTTTGCTCACGCTCGTCGTGGCCACCGCCGAGGCCTGCACCACGCTCGCGGCCCACGGCATCGATCTCGTCAATAAATATAATAGAAGGTGCCGCGCGCTTCGCTACATCAAAGAGATCACGTACGCGCGAGGCGCCAACGCCGACAAACATCTCAACGAATTCAGAGGCGGACATATGGAAGAAGGGGACATTGGCCTCGCCGGCTACCGCCCGGGCGAGCAATGTTTTTCCAGTACCGGGCAAACCCATAAGGAGCACGCCACGAGGAATTTTCGCACCAATTTCCAAAAACTTTTTCGGGTTTTTTAAGAAATCAACAACTTCTTCCAGCTCCTGTTTCGCCTCCTTAAGGCCGGCTACATCGGTAAAGGTGACTCGATCTTTGAAAGAAGAGAACATTTTGACGTTCGCCTTGCCGAAGGTGAAGGCCTGATTCATGCCGCCGCGCGCCTGACGGAACATAAACCAGAGGAATCCGCCGATGATAATAAGCGGCAAGAGCGTGGGAATGAGAATGCTCGCCCAAAAACGCACCCCGGACTGGTTTTCAATCGAAAGATTCACGCTCTGAAGTGCACCTGGATCAACCCCGTAGTTTCTTAAAGTTTCCGTAAGGCCGGTTTCGGCTTCTTTTTTCGAGACCCCCTTTGTGCCGTCCTTGAGGTCGATCGAGAGATCACCTTCGGAAATGGTTATTTTGGCCACTTCGCCCGCGTTTATTTTTTTGGCGAGCTCATCGAGTGAAAAGGTTTGCGGCTTTTCAGAGACTTGGCTAAAGAGCGAGAAGACAAGTGCAATCAAAAAAAGCGCCGCCACTGCGGAAATGATGTATGAACTTAGCGTTTTGTTTTTCATAGGAACAAGATAGGGAACGTTATTTTCCAACCGTTATTATAAAAGTAATTTAGACCTATTTCAACTGGGCCCGTTTACTACCCCTTAAGACACTATATAGGAAAGGGCCCCGCCTAGGTTCCCAAGAAAGGAACCAGAGGGCGGGGCGGGAAGATGCATAGTGCTGAGAAGATCAACGAACAGCTCGGCGTGCTGTCTTGACGCCCTCACGGATGAGCTGCCCGATGCGGTAGGTCTCTTCCGCCTCTGCCGAGTCGAGACCAGAGAGGTCTGGCGGAGTGGGGCTCTCCAGGTGTTTGAAACTGATGCTACGAGCCTTGTTCACCGCTCGACGCAGCACCGGGTCCGCATCGCCACGAAATTCAGCGATGCGATACCGTACACCCTCGCGCGAACTCACGGAACTCACGAGCAAGAGCAGGTCATCGACCCAGATGACCGCCCTTCCTTGAGCTCCATAGGCAATCTCGGTGGCATTCATGTTGGCCCTGCCCTCGAGAGCCCTGCGCCTTGCCTTGAGCTGCGACCCGAAGAGTTCTCGTCCTTTCTTGCGTCGCCACTGCGCTCCCATCTCGGCATAGACCGCATCCGTCCACTCGCGCTTCTGCCCCTCCTCGAACACGTCCTCTTCGCGGAACGCCATAGCGCCTCCTTCATGAAGAATGCGGCCTTACGGCCGTTAGGTCTCCTGAACTCTTGTCTCTCTTGTTGCTTTCTTATTTATACACTAAAAATATGTATTGTCAATGAAAACACTTGAAGGAGGGGCGTGAAATGAAGACTCAGAGACAAGCAAAAAGAGTCACGTGGACATTTTTTGCTTGCAAGACCTTTCTCGGGTTATTTCTTAATTTTTAAAAGTAGCCTCTTTTCTGCAGGTTTCAGCGTATCGATAACAAACTCATACTCCTTGCCGATTTCGATTTTGGCTTTCATCTCATCTACGCTGCCGAATTCGGAGACATGAATGAGCCCCTGGATCTCCTTATCAAGATCGACAAAGGCACCATACGGGTTGAATCGGCGAATCGTGCCCTTCACGTCCTCACCCGCCTTATAGCGTTCCTCAACCGTCTGCCACGGATCGGGCTTTAAGGCTTTAAGCGAGAGCGAAACGCGGCCGTCTTTGATATCGATGATTTTTACTTTTACCGGCTCGTCCACCTTTACGATTTCTTTGGGGCTCTCGATTAGGCGATGATCAAGTTCGGAAATATGAATGAGCCCCTCGATCGAAGGATTTTCAACAAAGCGCACAAAGGCGCCAAAGTCGGCCACGCCGGAGATAATACCATCCACTATTTGGCCCACTGCATACTTCGCCAGCAATTCTTTTACGTTTTCATTGGTAATCTCGCGCTCGGAAATAATAAGCTTCGAAGTGCGCGGATTTACATCGATCACTTTGATCGTCATGTCCTGACCCACGAACTTCTTAAGCTCTTCGGAAATTTGCTCTTTATTATTGTCTTCGACACGCGGATAGTGCTCGTTTGAAAGCTGGGACACCGGCAAAAAAGCCTTGAGTTCATGGATGGTCGCCATAAGGCCGCCACTATTCGAGCCGGTAACGCGCACGGTGATTACCTCGCCGGATTCTTTAAGCTCCTTCACGGCCTGCCACAGTTTTTGTTTTCCTGCAGCAGCGAGCGAAAGTTCGATCATGCCCGACTCGCCGTGGAGCGCCACAATTTTTGC
>JBGOTK010000094.1:0-2602 GCA_041476445.1 Minisyncoccia bacterium
CGCAGCGAGCCCCGCCTCGTCGGAATCGAAACTCACCGTCATCTGGTCGGTAAGCCGGCGGAGCACCCGAAGATGGTCGTCGGTCAAGGCCGTGCCGGAACTTGCGACCGCGTGCTTTATCCCCGCCTGCCAGCTCATCAAAAAATCCATCTGCCCCTCGACGAGAAACACCGAATTCTGCGTGCGGATGAAATTCTTACTTGCGAAATACCCGTAGAGCAGTTTCGATTTATTGAAGATCGGCGTCTCAGGGCTGTTCACGTATTTTCCCATATCGCCTTTGTCGAACTGAGGAAGTATCCTCCCGGTAAATCCGACGGTCTTTCCGAAATGGTTTAGAATAGGAAACATCACGCGGCCGCGGAAACGGTCGAAGTAACCGCCGCGATCGCTCCGAATGGCGAGCCCCGAGCGTTCAATATCCTGCACCTTGTACCCCCTCTTTATAAGAAAGAGGGTGAGCGCATCTGCTTTTGCTTGCGGCGCATAGCCGAGTTCAAATTCCTCGACGGTAGTCTCGTTAAGGCCACGCCCTCGGACATATTCTTGAATGGGCGCCGCTTTCTTAAGTTCCTCAACAAAAAAATTCTTAGCAGCTAGATTTATATCATAGAGCACCCCAAACTGCCGCTCCTCCGGCGAGTTGGCATGCTCAAGCACTACGCCGGCTTTTTCCGCCAAAATTTTGAGCGCCTCGAAAAATTCGATATTCTCGTAGCGCATGAGAAAGGTGAAAATATCGCCACCGGTATTGCAGGCGCCAAAACAGTGCCAGGTGCCTCGGTCGGGCGAGACCATAAACGAAGCCGTGCGCTCGCTATGAAATGGACAGCGCGCCTTGAAGTTTTTGCCCGCCGGCGCGAGCTCAAGATAGCCCTTCAAAAAGGTGACGATATCTAGTTTTTCTTTTATTTGTTGAGCGGCGTCGGAAGCCATGGGGTAGGGTTTAGGGTACAGGGATTAGGGTGTAGCGGCTGGACAATAGAATTACTATACACCTGATTTTTATCTCTCAAAATACTAAAAAGTGTAAATCCTGTTTATAATGAGGGCAGAGACTCGCATACGGAGGTGCGCCATGTGGCTACCCAAAGACCTGATCTGGCTTACGTTTTTCGGCGGAGGCGTGGTGGGATGGATCGTTCACATGTTCGCTTCCGCATTCTCGCACAAGTACCAGGTCCTCACCCACTTCTTCCCATGATACCCTCCCCCAACAGGGAGACTCACGCCCTCGTCCCCCGAGGGCTGTCTCTTTTTATTACACCAACGCACTCTCTACAATCATATCCAAAAGTTTCGGATAGCGAATGCCGGCAGCAAAAGCCGCGCGGGGCAATAAGCTCTCTTCAGTAAGTTCCGGTTCGGTGTCGACATTGGTGACATAGAGCTTGCTATCGTGCCCCCAGATCATGTCGCTTCTTGAATAACCCGAGGACCGGAAGAGAACATGCGTTCTGAGCGCCGTGTCTTGCGCGAGTTTTGCGACCGGTTCGGGCAGTTTGAGCTGCGCGGCCACGCCCGAGATGTGGAGGGTTGGATCATAGGGTACGGGATCAAGCGCTGCCGCCCGGCCGTATCGCTCGAGTACGCTCACGCTTATGGCCCGCCCGCTCACAAAATGCTGCAAAATTGCCTCCCGATCAAAACGAAAAACGTGGTCGAGCGCTTGATGGAGGGGCGTATAGTTGGCGTCAGAAACGCTCATGATCCGCACCCCGGGTTCGCTCGCGCGGCGCGATGACTTCACGAGAAGCGGCACGCCGACTTTCGCGAGCGCAGCGCGCACTGCCTCAGTGCTCCGTCTCGCCCACTCATATTTTTGAACCACTTCAAAGGTCGGCACGACAAAGCCGTGTTCCACGAGCGACCGGTAAGTAAGCGAGCGATTGGACGCAAGCGCGACTGAGAGTGCCTCAGAACCGGTAAAGGGAATGCCCGCATTTGCGAGCAGATGTTGCAGCGCCCCGTCACTATGCAGCGCATTAAAGACCAGGCCTACGCCGGCGCGCTCAAGCGCCAGTATTGCTTCGGGCTCGCTAAACGGCCCCATATCTTTTTCGCCGATAAGCCAATAGCCGCGCGCATCGATCGTGACTGGCACGGCGTTATAATTGCCCGCTCGAAGCGTTTTAAATACTGATTGGCCGCTCCGCAGCGATGCATTATGCAACAGCCCCGGCCCGCCCATAACAACTGCAATCTTTTTTTCCATAGTGCTTGTGACTTCATAAGTATAATCTTTTACCCCCTCGGACTCCTAGCGCATCGCCCCTGTGCATATCCCCTATTGAGTCGACCAGGGTGCGGGCTAAAATGGTAACTCCTCTCCGGCCAACTTCTCGCTATAGCTACAAGCACTCTGCGGCATACGACACGCGATCGAAAAATGAAAGAAATCGAGCCGCCGAGACGTAGTAAACTATTTAGGAGGTACCCGGAGCGATTTATGCACCATGATTCCAGAAAACCTCTCGGAGAAAACTGATAACGAGCTCGTTACCCTAAGTCTCCGCGATAGCACTTTGTATCGGCACGTAATTGATCGTTATCACTCCAAGCTCTTCCGGTATGTCGTTCGGTTGGCGCGCCTCCCCAAAGA